>JBOHHF010000594.1:0-1126 GCA_050700495.1 Pseudonocardiaceae bacterium | reverse complement strand
TCGACCCAGGAGTCCGCGGCGGTCATGGCGGCGCCGGAGAAGATGTTGCCGCGCAGGGTTCCGTGGCTGGTGCCTTCCTTGATGTCGATGGCCTCGGCGGTGGTGTCGGCGATATCGTTGCCTTGGATGGTGTTGCGGTCGCTGCGGTCGGGTTCACAGGCCATCACGGAGGTGGATCACCGCGCCGGGTTGAGCCTGGACGGGTGCGGCGCGCAGCTGGTCGGCGGTGGACACGTCCTGGCCGGCGGGGCCGCTGCGGGGCACCGTGGCCGGTGGTGGGGCAGGGACGGCGTGAGCTGAACCGGAAGCGGGCGAATCAGGTGCTGTTCTTCAGCTGCGCCTGAATCATGAAGGTCGGTAGACGTCGCCGCGGTGATCTACTCGCATGACCGTCACCGTGCGGGTGTCCTCGTCGATGACGTAGACGACCCGGTAGGCGCCACGTCGAGCGGAGAAGTGGCCCGCCAGCTCGCGTTCGAGGGGTTTGCCAAGGCGGTGCGGGTTGGCGGCCAGCGGCCCTGAGATGAATTCGACACACGCTCCGACGATCTTTTCGGGCAGCCGCCGCAGGCATCGACGGGCGGTGGCGGTGATCTCGACTCGATACTGCCCACTGGTCACGACGACGAGCCGAACTCCGCCCGGATCTCGTCGATGGTCACCGTCCGGCCCGCCGCGATGTCCTCAGCCGACTCCCGGATCTCGGCAAGTGCGCGAGGATCCGACAGGATGTCGAGTGTCTCCTCGAGTGACTCCAGATCATCGGGTGCGATCACGACCGCCACGGGCCGTCCATGTCGGGTGACGACTATCCGTTCGTGCGTGCGTTCCACCTCTCCGATCAGCTCCGAGAAGCGATCTCGTGCGTCACCGACCGGTACCAGGCTCATGACCCGAGAATACGCCAGACTTCACGCCAGATCAAAGCTGCGGACGATTACTCCGGTCTCGCCCCCGCGTACAGGTCGTCCAGGCCGACGGCCAGTACGCGGGGCGAAGTGTACTTCTCCTTGCCTGTGACAGTCGATCTCACTGGCATGGGATGTTGGAGAGCCCATCGGCGGCGTTGGTGGCGTGGTTGGTGCAGCTGACGGTGTTGCCCAGGTCTTTTTTGGTGATGTTGATG
>JBOHHF010000593.1:0-27205 GCA_050700495.1 Pseudonocardiaceae bacterium | reverse complement strand
GAGCTCGATGACGCCCTCGAGCGCGGCGGTGTCGTCCTGGCCCTGCGCCAGCTCGCGAAGTACCGCAGTCGCCCACGTCGCCGCGCCACGAACGGTTCGCAGCGCGGCCAGCGGGGCGTCGCTGGCGAGCGCATCGGCGACGTCCTGCTTCACCTCGTTGATCATGGCGCGCCCTCCACTGATCGGCCGGTCCGCTGGGAAAGGGAGTAGACCCGTGCCGGCGCGCCATCGACCGGCCGAAATGCCAGCCCACCCAGGCCGTCTCGAGCCGGCCACAGACCCACCCGGTATCGGCCCGGTGGAACCGGGCGATCAGGCGCAACGGTGGTGGGCTCCCACTGCCCACCCGCGCTGGTGACATCCACGTGCAACGCGGCAACACCGATCTGGGGTTCTCCGACCACCTCCACGACGAACGGCTCGCCGTTGCGGGTGATCTCTCGCGGGGCTGCCTCGCCGGCGCCCACCAACGACACTCGATCGCCGACGAGCCGGCCGGCGACGAGCCGGTGCACCGGCAGGCTCATCGCATAGATCTGGCGGTCGGCGACCTCCACCAGCCCGTCGCTCACCGCGAGCGCCCCTCGCGCGATCGCGTCGGGATCGAGCGCGGAGACCTCCGGTGGCCGACGCCGAGTCCCCAGCGCCTGCAGCGCGGCGTCCCGGGCCAGCGGGAAGGCACCGAAACCGCCCGCGAGGGCAAGTGTCCGAATCTCGGCGAACAGAGCACGGTGACGCTCGCCGAGGGCCGCAATCGTAGCGGCGATGCCCTCCGCCACCGGTGCGAAGCACCCGATCACCTCGGCGGCGGTGATCCATGCCGTGGCCACCGGCTCGCCGACTGCGAAGACCGGGGTCTGCCGGTAGCGCTCGTGGTTCCGCGCCCGGTCGAGGACGATCCGCGTGCGGCTGCGCTGCCGGTCCAGCGCATCGTCGAGGCTTTGCACGAGCCGCGCGTACCGAGAACTTGCGTGGTCGGGAACGGGCTGGGCGAGCTGGGCCATCACCGCGCGCAGCGCGTCGCGCTCGAACGCGGAACCCATTGCGGCGCCATCGCGAATGTCACGAATCTGGACGTCGAGCAGCCGGACCGATGGACCTGCGAGCTCGCACAGAGCGGCACTCACTGTGCTCGCACCGACGTCGCACACCAGGACGGTCGTGGGTCGGGCGGACTCCACGTGCGCGGTCGCCGCCCGAGCGAGGAAGGCCGCCGCCGCCACCGACTGACTGACGAACCCGGACAGCGGCATGCCCAGCTCGTCATGCACGGCCCGCCACAGGCGCTCCCTGGCCCAGACACCGCCGACCTCCGGCTCGTACCAGCCATCGGGGACGGCGAGCACGAGGCTGTCGATTGTGCCGAATGTGCTCTGCACACTTCCGTCACCCGCGACGAGCAGCGTATGGAGGAAATCGGCGGTGACCTGCGGGTGTCCGCCGCCGTTCTCTCCGGCGTCACGGGGCACCGCCCACTCGGACATGAACCCGGATACGATTCCGTTGTCGGTGCGCATCGCCGACCAGCCGACCTGGCATACGCCGGACCGGTAGGCGACGAGGCTGGGAACTCCCCTGCTTTCCTCAGCAGGCAAGGTGTCGGTCCCGACGGCGCGGCTCACGACAACCTTCGTGCGCGCTGCGCCGAGGTCCACGGCGACCCGGACCGGACCGCACGCTCCGCCAGCGATCCGAAGAGATCCGCGAGAACTGCGCTGCACTGCCCCTCACCCCGCTGCCCGTCGGTCTGAAGTCGTCTCCGCTCGCACCCCGACGACGGATACGATAGCTGGCTGTCCAAGGTCGTTGGGTGGGCTCGTCCGGGCCCGTGCTCGGGCCGGGGATCACCTACCGAAGGGACGCCATGAGCGTTGTTGTGCGGTTCGAGGGCGACGGGGGTCAGGGGCTGCTGGTCGAGGTCGACGACGACGCGTACGGAGTCGCGAAGGTCTCCCGAGGCGGCGACGCGATGATCGAAGCAGGGCAACGGCTCGACGAGGTGCTTGCCCAAACCCGACCCACGATCCGCGCTGTCGTCGAAGCGATCCGCGACCTTGCGCCCGACGAGCACGAGATCGAGTTCGGACTGAAGCTGAACGCCGAGGCCGGTGTCATCGTGGCCAAGACTGCAATGGAAGGTCATTTCACCATGAAGCTCACGTGGCGGCGGCCCTCGACGCCGTCACCCGACGGTTCGCGCGGCACTGACGCTCCGACGACACCACCCGTCCCGCCTCGGGTGTCACAGTGAGCGCACCGCTATCGGGTGAACGGCCACCGTGGCTCGTCCGGATCTGGCAGGCAGCGGACAGGGAGCGATCCGGCGATCCCGCAAAGGACACGCCCCTAGGCGCAGGGATGTACTGCGCAGATGGGCAGGTGGTCACTTGTGCCCACGTCATCGCCAAGCCGGCGCCGCCGACCCCACCCGGTGAGCCGTTGTATGTCATGTTCACCTTCGCATCGAATGCGATGCCGGTCACGGCCACGATCGACCAGTGGCACCCTGAACCGGCCAACGACGTGGCGGTCCTCAGCCTGCACGGTCCAATCCCGCCGGGCGCCGAGGCGGCACCGCTGTGGTCCCAGCTCGGTGGTGTGAGCGGGCACGGATATCTCGCCTACGGATACCCAAGGGGTCACGAGGACGCGGTCCCGTCGAGAGGTCAGGTCATCGCGGCCGGCCAGGGGCGCCTCAGCCTGCTTGTTCAACCCGGCACCGGGTTCCCGCTGGAAGCGGGATTCTCCGGATCACCGGTCTGGGACGAGGACCTGCGGGGTGTCCTGGGCATCGTCGTGGAGCGGGAGTTGCCCCGTCACGAGCACAACAGGCTGGGGCACGTCGACACCGGGCTGGGTTACGCCATCCCGGTGGACGAGATCGCCAAGCTCTGGGAACCGCTTGCCGCGCACATCCGCTCACCCACCCGGGCGGACCTCCTGGAACGGCTCGACGCGCTCACCGTGCTTCCCCTGCGGGACGGCGAGTTACCGACAGTCCAGCAGGTCGACGTCTACGACATCGGCGTCAAGCGATCGAAGTACGTGACGTCGGACAATCCCACGCCGCCGTACGTGCACCGCCGCGGCGTGGACCAGCAGTTAGAGGACGCGCTGGCCGGCTCCTCTTTCGTCCTGGTCATCGGCTCTCCGGCGGCGGGCAAGTCCCGCTCGACGATCGAGCTACTGCGCCGCGTCATGCCGGCTGCCCGGCTGATCGTGCCGACCGACGACCCCGGCGCGCTGAGTCAGCTCGCGAGGCTGCCGCTACCGATCGGTGAGAGCGGCGCCGTCGTCTGGCTGGAGGGCATCGACCGCTACCTCGTGCCGAAGGGGATCGACCTCAAGGTCCTCGAAGACCTTCAGCGCCACGACCCGCCGATCAAGATCGTCGCCACCATGACCACCAAGCCGTCGGACGCCGACCCCCAGAAACTGGAGGGAACCGCCGGCCACACGGTGCGCAGCGTCCTCGGTAAGGCGCGGGAGGTCTGGATCGGCCACGAACTAGCCGAGGAGGACCTGGCCGAGGCCCGGTCGGCGTATCCGGGGGAGGACTTCCAGGCGCGTGGCATCGGCGCCCAGCTGGTGGCTACCCGCGAGCTGGAGCAGAAGTACCGCGATGCGAAAGACAAATCGCCAGCCGGGTGGGCGGTGCTTCAGGCAACCGTCGACTGGCGCCGGATGGGCCTGGAGTTGCCCGTCCCGGAAAGCTGCCTGCGACGACTGTTCGACCGTTATCTCGATGACACTATCCTGCCCAATGCCGATCACGACCAGCTATTCGGCCCTGGGCTGAAGTGGGCGACCGCTCTGGTGGAGGGCAACGTCGCGGCGGTCTTCCGCGTTGCGACCGGTGCCGAGCCTGCTTACCGAGCATTCGATTACGTCGTCGAGCTTGCAGATGGAGAGCGGGACATCGTGGCCGTCCGACCTGTACCCGGGCCGGTCTGGAGCGAGGCGATTGAGAGCGTCGGCATCCAGGAGCTGTTGAGCATCAGCTTCGCCGCCCTGACCCGGCGGCGGCTCGACGTCGCGCGAGAGGCGCTGAAGCGCGGCCGGCTGCAACAGGATGACGGTCACGTGGCTGCGTGGAGCGTCCTGCTGCTCGGGGAGCTCGAGAACGAGTTCGGCGACCCCGAGCAAGGCCGACAGCTGCTGCGGGACGCCGCCGCGAGTGGGTTCCCCGACGTTGTCTCGATCGCGCACGTCGACCTGGGCGCAGCCTTGATCTACGACGACGACCTGGCCAGTGCGGAGGAGCTGCTGACTGCGGCGCTGACCGCAGACGATCCCAGCGTCAGCCTGCTGGCGAAGGTCAATCTCGGTGCGCTCCGCACGCGGCAAGGCGACATTGAGGCCGCGCAGGCGTTCCTGGAGGAAGTTCTCGCGGCCGACGAGAGCGAGTCGGCCCCGTTGGCCAACGTACACCTCGGCGAGCTGCTCATGGGCCAAGCGGGCCGGGGTCACAAGCCGCTCGGCCCGACCCGGCCGGCGGATGCCCGTCGGGTCGGCGGAACCGCGTTGGTCCAGGCTGGAGAATCGTGCGGAAACCTGGCGGTGCAGATGGCGCGGGCCAACCTCGGTGGGCTGCTCCTGAGTCGAGGTGAGCCGGACCGGGCGAGGTATCTGCTGCAGACCGCATTGAACTCCGGCGACACCCGGGTGACCCACTCCGCACAGGCCGCGCTCGGTTGGCTGGAGCTCGCTCAGGGGAACCACGCGGAAGGCCGGCAACTGCTCGAATCCGCCGCGGCTTCCGAGCACACCCAAGCCAGGGTGCACGCGCAGCTGGGTCTGGCGGTGCTCGCCCGTGAAGATGGGGCCACCGAAGACTCCCAGCGGCAGCTGAGGGAGATCGCCGACAGCGGGGAGGCGATGTTCAGCGCGATGGCCGCGGACATGCTCGGCGACCTGCTTGCCGGGGAGGGTGACCTTGCCGGGGCGGAGGTCGCTTACCAGCGGGCCATCGATGTGGAGTATACCACCTGGTCGGACGTCGCGAAGATCGACCTCGCCACGCTGCTGAGCGGATTTCCCGACGGCAGCAGTCTGGCACGGGCCCGGCAACTGCTCAGCGAGGTAGCCGACGGCGGACATCCGGAGCAGCACATTGTTGCTGCTGGGCTGCTAGGACAGCTGCTGGCCAGTACGGGAGACCTCGAGGGAGCCAAGGCGGCCTACCAGCGAGTCACCGACACTCACCATCCCGACCACTCACCCACCGCGAAGATTGAGCTGGCCAAGCTGCTGGGCCGCGCCGGCGACCACGCCGATCTGGTCCGCGCCGGCTCGTTACTCCGAGACGTCGCCGCAAGCGGTCACCCGGATCTGGCGCCAGCGGCGGCAGACGCTCTCGGTGATTTCTTGGTCAGCCGGGACGACGTCGCCGGGGCGAAGCAGGCGTACCAGCAGGCGATCGACTCGGGACACCCTCGGTGGCGCCCGCTGGCGTTGATCGATCTGGGTGTACTCCTCGCGGAAGCGGACGACGACTTCGAAGTGGCGGCCACCCATCTGAGCGAGGCCACCGGGGCGGCGGATCGCGACGTAGCGGCGTCGGCTCATCTCAGCCTCGGCTACGTCAGGCGGGTGCAGGGCCATCGCGTCGATGCCCGGGAACAGTTCACGGAAGCCATTGGCTGCGGTGCCGCGGAGGTCGAGGTCCGGGCCGAGTTCGCGCTGGCCAAGCTCGCGGCTGAGGACGGAGACCTCGCTGAGGCCGTCGAGCACCTCGACCTGATGCAGGAATGGCTGGTTGATCCCGCCCCCGCCGCGGATCCTGACGGTGAGGTCAACGGGTCGGCAGGTTTGGCCTTCCTCCGCCATTGCGACTTTCTCGTGGACGCGTACGAGATCGATGCTGCAGAAGAGCTGCTCGACGTGCTTCTCGAACGCGCCGAGGCTGGCGGGGACCAGGAACTCGTCATGGCCACTCAGGCGAGGCTGGGCCGCGTCGTCTTCCTTCGGGGCGATCTCGTGCGGGCCCGCGATCTGCTGTCCCGAGCGTTTCGATCCGTCCAGGCGCGCGTTTCCGGCGGCACAACGGTCGAGCCGATGGTGCGGCGCTTCCTGGCGAGTGTCCTGGCGCGGCAAGAAGAGTTCGTCCAGGCGCGAGAGCTACTGATTCCGCTGGCGGACTCCGACGATCGGGAGCACCGTCCAGCCGGCCTGCTACTGCTCGGCGAGTTAGCGGTGATCATGGTCAAGTTCGACGAGGCGAAGAAGTGGTACGCGCAGGCCATCGAACAAGCAGCTTCCAGCCAGGACGGAGACACCGAAGAGCGCGCTCGCGAGGAGCTGGCCGCGCTGCTGGAACGGATCCGGACTCGACGTCCAACCCCTCGAGCGCTCGACTCTTCGGCACCAGTGGGCGACCGGTCCGCGACCGCGCCGGTGCAGGATCCGGGCCGGGCTCCGGATGGCATGGCACTGACGCCGGAGGTGCTGGCGCTGCTTGGCGAGGTCGCCTCGGCAGAGGGTTGTCACCGCGAGGCGCAACATTGGCTCTCCCTGGCCGAGGCAGCTGCCATTGATCCCGAACTGCGTATGCGCGTCCGTTACTCGATGGCGGTGTCCTACCTCGAGAGCGGCGATCATGCGCAGGCTCGGAGGCTGGTCTTGGCGCTGGAGGGCGGGGACGGAACGTGGATCATGAAGGCTCGGCAGATTCTGGACGCTCTCGACGAGGCGACGCTCACCGCCGGGTCGTTCGTCCGCGGTCTTCGCCCGGCGGGGATGGCCGAGTAGCCGCCGGAGCGCCTCGTTTCACCCCTCTCGGAACGTGGCGCCGGCCGTGCGCCTCGATCTCCATTCGGTCCCGGGTATCCTCCCGCGATGGGGCTTGAACAGATCGGCATCGGCCATCCAGCAGTCAAGGATGTCCTCGCCATTTTGCGCAATTCTGCCGCCAACCGCTTTGGCCTGGTAGTGGCGGAAGGATTGTGGGCGGTTCACCTCGTCCTGGATCTCGGGTTGCGCATCGATAAATTCTTTGTGTGTCCGGAGATCTTGCGGTCCGATGATGCACGCAAGCGCGCGGCAGGGATGACTGAGCGTGCGCGAAGGTCGTTTCAGGTTTCCGAGAAGACGATGACACGTATGTCCGAACGCGGCGAGGTGGACGGCCTTCTCGCTCTCGTTGAGATGCCAGTGTGGTATCCAGAACAGCTCAACATGGGCCACTCGGCTCTTGTCCTCGTGTCTGACGGACTTGAGATACCCGGAAACCTGGGCACTCTCATCCGCACTCTGGACGCTTGCGCTGCAGACGCTCTGGTAATGACGAATCGTCGTACCCGCATGAGTCACCCGAAGGTATTTCGGGGGAGTCAGGGTACGAGCCTGTCCGTCCCGCACGTGGAGTTCGATGACGTCACCGAAGCTATCAGTTGGCTGAAGCGCAACAGGTTCACAGTGTACCTCGCGGACACGTCAGAGAGCGACAACTACCGGCAGCTCGACTACTCAGGGGGTACTGCGATCGTCGTCGGAAGCGAGCGCTACGGCATCTCCAGGCCCTGGTATGAACACGGATTTGCGAGGGTCGGTGTTCCCATGCTCGGCCGGGCCGATTCACTCAACGTCTCCGTGTCGGCATCCGTCCTGCTCTACGAGGCAAGAGCACACAAAAACCACTGGTGAACGAGCCGGGCAGGGCGTCAACCCGCGCCTACTTCGCCGGGGAATGGGCCAACGCCTACGGCGCCCTCGCCCGACTGGTCGAGTCCACCCTCTTCGCCCGCCGTTCGACCGCCGAAGCCCGCAAGTACCTGGGATGACGTCGGGACCCGCGCAGTGGCCGGTTACCCTCCCGCGGTGTCCGTGGCCCCCCGATCGCAGCGGAAGGCGGGGGTGCTCGCCGGGTTGGCGGTGCTGGTACTCGCCTGCGCGGTCGGCGTGCTGCTGGCCCCGGTGATCGCCGATGACCCGGTGTTCAGCTGGCCCCGCGCCGGTGAGCAGCCCCGCTCAACCGTGCTGCCGCTGGTGCCCTACCGCCCGTTGAGCCTGGACGCCAGGGTGCCGTGCGCTGCGCTGGCCGCGCTGGAGCAGCGGGCCGGGGGCGGCGACGCGCTGCGCACGCTGAGCCCGTCCACCGTGCTGTCCCGCCACAGCGATCAGGCGGATGAGGAGAGCTGGATCGATCAAGGTCTGACCATCGGAACATACCGCGGCGTCGTGCAGATCACGGCCTCCGGCGCGACGCTGCTGCGGCAGGCACTGCCCGCCGGCAGGTGCACCTACCGCGTCATGGCCGACGCCGGCTGGGTGCGGGTGCTGCGTGACGGGGAGCAACAGGCCGCCGCCCAGCTGCAGGTACCCGAGGTCGGCGAGCTGGCCACCGACCTCGAGGGCCACCCGGCGGCCCAGGGGCTGGCGGTGTCGCTACACACCGACGCCCGCTACGAGTCCAGGCCGACCGCGCTGAAGATCGGCCTGCTGGTGACCCACGGCGCCGCCCTGCTGGTGTTGCTCGGATTGGCCTGGCGATGGTGGAGAGGGCCAGCGGGGCGGCTCATCCATGGGTCCGTCCAGCCGCCGATACTGAAGCGAACCAGACTTCGGGCCGCTGACGCGGTGCTGGTGGTGGTCTCGGCGGTGTGGGTGCTGCTCGCGCCGACGAATTTCGATGACCCGTGGTACCTGCTGATGGCCCGCGGTGCCGGCATCTCCGGCTCGATCGGCAACGCGATCTACATGTTCAACGTCACCGAGAACCCCTTCGTGACCAGCCAGTACGTGCTCCAGGCCTGGGGGGCGGCCGGTGCTTGGGGGCTGGCGTGGATGCGGCTGGTGCCGCTGGTCTACGGGTTGCTCACCTGGGTGCTACTGCGCCTGTTCCTGGTCACGGGCTTCGGTCGGGAATTGGGCACCGGCCGCGCGGTGTGGGTGCTGCTGGTGGCGTACCTGCTGTGGTGGCTGCCCTACGGGATGACCCTGCGTCCGGAACCGCTGATCGTGCTCTTCGCTGCCGCGACGCTGCTGCTGGCCGAGTTGGCCCGGCAGCGCCGCTCGGTCGGCGCGCTTGCCGCGGCTACCGCAACCGCCGCCCTGGCCGTGTCGGTCTCCCCTTCGGGGTTGGTGGCCGCGGCACCACTGGTGCTGGCACTGCCCTGGCTGTGGGCCTGGCTGCGGGAGCAGGGCGGATTGGCCCGGGTGGCCGCGGTCGGGTTGCTGGTCGCCGCGGGCACCAGCCTGGTGCCGGTGGGATTCGCCGACGCCACGCTGGGCGATTTCCTGGAGTCCACCGCGGTGCACCAGTGGTATTACCAGACGTTCTCCTGGTATCAGGAGCTCCACCACTACCAGACGGTGCTGCGCCTGAAGGACTCCAGCCAGTGGGCGCGACGGGCTCCTGTCGTGCTCACCCTGGCGGTGCTCGTGGTCGTCACGCTGGGCTGCATTGTCGGCAGGGTGGTGGGGAGGCGCGGCTGGCGCGTTGATGACGCGGACCCGGTGCGCCGGCTGTTGTTGAGCAGCGCGGTCTGCTCGGCAGTGGCGCTGGCGCTGCTCGCGCCGACGCCGACCAAGTGGGTCAACCACTTCGGAGCGGCGGCGGCGGCACCCACGGTGTTACTTGCGGCCGCTCTGCTGGCGCCGACGCTGAGGTTGCCCCTGCGCCGCGGCGGGACCATCGCAGCGACGGTGGTGCTGGTGGGCGCGATGTCACTGAGCTTCGCCGGACCGAACCTGTGGCGGCCCTACTCCGACCGGGGCCAGCCCTTCGGCAATCACCTCAACGCGGCGCTGGACTGGACCGACCTTGCCAGCCTGCGACCCGCGCTGGGACCGGTACAGCTGGCCAATCCCCTGGTCTGGGCCGCGGTCGCGCTCGCAGCGGCCTGCTGGGTCTGGTGGCGGCGTCGCCGCGGTCGAGATACCGCGCTGGCCCCCGACCGAGCAGTGTTGCTGACTGGTTCGACCGTGCTGGTGGTGCTGACCATCGTCGTCTTCGTGTGGGCACCGCTGCGGCAATACCCCGGGTGGTCGGTAGCGCTGTCCGCGGCCCACGCCGCGGCGGGTGAACCTTGCGAGCTCGGCAGGCACGCGCAGGTCCTCGTCGATACCGCGGCGCAGCCGGTGCCCACCGGACCCGCGATCACTGATGGTGCGTTCGCCGCTGCGGCCGACGAGCCATCACCGGTGCCTGCACCGGCTCCGGACACGAAGGTCTGGCACAGCGCCGTCGAGGGTGGCCCCGAGACAGGGCTGCTCATCACACCCTGGTTCACGTTACCGCCTCTTGGGCCCCCGGCTGGACCCGCTGATAACGCCACCGACTTGCTGATCCCGCTGCTGGGCACCCGGAAAGACCAGTGGCTGACCCTGGAGTACGCCACCGATGCCGGGCCAACCCCCGCCGTGGCCGGCAGCGTCGCACTACTGGTGGACCCGACCGTGCCAAAGGCGCAGTGGCAACAAGCGGTCGTCGCCCTGAACCGGCTGGCCATCCCACACCGTGCCGGCCGGCCGCGGCCGTCGAGCGTGCGGCTGGTGATCCTCGACCTGGTGCCCGGCCACGACAGCTGGCTTGCGGTGGGCCAGCCGCGGCTGGCCGGGTGGCGCCCGCTGGCGACCCTGACCGCCGCAGCGCCGGTGTATGTCGACCAGGTCACCGCGGCCCTGCTGCCCTGCGTCGACCAGGTCGGGGTCGAACATGGCATCGCCCGGACGCCGGAGGTGCTCGTGCTGGGCGACGAGGGGTTCGAGCGGGGCTTCCTGGACCTGATGTTCGAAGTCTTCAGGGGCGGTTCCCAGGTGCCCACGGACCGCTCCGCGACCACCGTGCGGGTGCCCACCCGGCTGATGCCCGCCGGCCCGCCCACCCTGCCCTGGGGTCGAATCGAGCGGGTGGTCTACGACCACCCCGTCGGGTTGGTCGACCTGCGTGTCGAGACACTGCAGCGCGCCGGATGGACCCGCCTTCCCACCCTGGCCGACCAGAGCTACCTCGGGGATCTGTAGACGGGTGTCGCCCGCCGCGGCCAGTCGGCATTGGTGACCTTGCAGGCCGCCGCGTTGGAGTGAACCGCCTTGCCCGACAACCCGACCGGTCGGTACCTTACGTTAAGTAGTCATGTAGCCATTCGGGACACCAGCCTGCGATGTGTCAGATAGTACGTCCCAATCCGCGGCGACGAGATGTAATGCCGTCCGCAGATATAATTCATGTAAGGTCGGCATGGCGCAGTGCTGCCGACCTGCGCGATGGTCTCCCTGCGAGTATCCGCACTAGGCCGTGTGGTTGACGCTCTCACCATGAGTAATGAGAACTGAGGGAAGAACTGTCCACCTTCGGGCGACTGTACGGGCTTTGAGACGCACTGCTAGCGTTATAGTTGCAGAGATTCAGGCGAAGCAGAGATTCAGGCGGATCGGAAATTTTATCTGCAAATTCCCACCGGTACGGGAGTGCGTCGTTTTGAACATGTCGACCATTGCCCGTCGATCGATAGAAATAATTTCTGAGCGAGGATAGCTAGCGATTTCGGGGGGCGAGTGGTGCGTGCAGTCAGTGGATTCGGATCCGCTCCTGTGGTACGTCCGAAGTACACGACGTCTTGTGCCGGGACGCGTCCGCGCGCACTGTGAGCTGCGGGCCGAGCGGCGCCGGAGCGCTCTGGGCGAGCTTCGAGTGGCGGTGGTTCTGGGCGGCGCGGGGCTGGGCAAGACACGGCTGGCGACCGAACTGCTGCCTCGGGGCGACGAGTCAGCCGTCGGGCTGATCGCACACACCTCGCCCCGTGGAGGTATGCCGCTGTTCGGCCCCTGGACAGACGCTCTCGGCCTGCATCCGGGCGACCTGGACCCTGACGGGATCTGTCGCGCCTGCGGGAGCGGGCTCGGCGGCCTTCCGGCGCTTGCACGCCGCGCCGAGATCGCGCACGACGCGGCCTCGTGCGCGCAAGCCCTTCGCTACCACTTCGTCGAGTGGATCCCGGGTCTGCTTGCCAAGGCGAGTGCAGACCGGCCGATCGTCGTGGTCCTCGACGACGTTCACCAGGGCCATGATGCGGTGTGGGAGATGCTGCTGCGGCTGGCGTGGGACTTTCCAGCCAGCCGGCTGTTCGTCCTCGCCACCGCTCGGCCAGCCGACCTGGCCAGGCACCGGATGGCGGTCGAGGTGCTGCACGCTTTGGAGCAGAAGGCAATGGTGTGCCGGCTTCAGCTAGCCCCGTTGTCCCAGGAGGATGTCCGGGAACTGGCCGCAGAGATTCTTGGCCGGGACCACGCGCCGTCAGCGCTCGTGGACTGGCTGATGGCCCGCGCGCAGGGCAACCCGCGGTGCGCCGTCGGGCTGCTTGAGGCACTGGTCGACAGTGGCGCAGATCTACGGGCACCTGCGTTGAGCGGGGTACCGGAGAAACTGGTTCGCTGGGTGCGCACCGAGGCGGCACGGCTCGACCCGCTGGCCCTGGCCCTCATCGAGGTGCTCGCCGTCGTCGGCGATCTGGTCGATCCCGGTGACCTCGCCCGGATCACCGCCCAGCCGATCGAGGACGTCGCGGTCGCCCTGGAGCGGCTCGTGCGTTCGGGGATGGTCGTCGAGCAGCAACACGACAGTTTCTTGGGTTATCAGATCGCCCACCCGCTCACCCGGGAGGTGCTGTACACAGATATCGGTGGCGCCCGGCGGCGCGTGATGCACCGGCGGGTAGCTGGGACACCGATCGAGCCTGGGCAGACGGAGGCGGCGGCGCACGTCGCCCACAGGGTGCAAGCAGAGGCCGCCACTACGGAGGTCGCACCCAATCCAGGCTCACTGACCAGACGAGAGCGGCAGGTCGTCGAGCTGGCCGCAGGGGGCTACACCGCCCCGCAGATCGCCACCCGGCTCCACATCGGCGTACGCACCGTCGAAACCCACCTCGCCCGTAGCTACCCCAAACTGGGGGTCGCCTCCAAACAACAGCTTGTGCCTCGCGCCGCGGAACTCGGATTCACGCCCAGTCCGTAGAAACTACGGACTGGCGAAGTCCGTAGTTTCTACAGAGCTGTCGAAGTCCGTAGTTTCTACGGATGGCCCACCAGGCTCTGATCCCTACAGTGTGTTGCGGGCGTGGGGTAATTGCCTTCTCCGTTGACACGGATAGAGATTGGTGGTGTGTGGTGTGACTGAGGCGGTGCAGTCCGATGCGGGTGTGAATGGTGACCATCGGCAGTTGAGTCTGGCTACGGCGGCGGCCCGTAATTTGGCGACGACAACCAAGTCCCAGCCGCAGATGCAGGGGATCACGTCGCGGTGGTTGTTGCGGGTGTTGCCGTGGGTGGAGGCTGTGGGCGGGACTTTCCGGGTGAACCGCCGGTTGACTTATGCGGTGGGTGACGGGCGGGTGACGTTCATCACGGAGGGCGCCGAGGTGCGGGTCATTCCCGAAGAGTTGCGTGAGTTGGCGGTGCTGCGCGGTTTTGAGGACGCCGAAGTGCTGAACGCGCTGGCGGGCCGGTTCACACAGCGAGAGTTCGAGGCCGGTAACACGATCGTGCAGGAGGGTCAGCCGGCGGATCAGGTATTTTTGATCGCCCATGGGAAGGTCAACAAGATCGGTCCTGGGGAGTTCGGCGACCCGACAGTGTTGGATGTCCTGTCCGATGGTGGCTTTTTCGGTGTCTGGGAGTTGGTGGAGTCCCACGACACCTGGGCCTACAGCGTGCGGGCGGTGACCCCGTGCACGGTGCTGGCGTTGTCCCAGCAGGCGTTCGAGGAAGTCGTCGGCCAGTCTCCGGAGTTGCGGGCGCACGTTGAGCGGTTCCAGGCCCTGCTCGGCCAGTCGCGGAACGAATACGGCGAGGCCGACATCGAGCTGAGCGCGGACCAGGCGCAGGAATCGGATGTGACGGGCACCTACGTCGACTACCAGACCAAGCCCCGCGAGTATGAGCTCAGCGTCGCGCAGACCGTGTTGCGGGTGCACACCCGGGTGGCGGATCTGTACAACAATCCGATGAACCAGGTCGAAGAGCAGCTGCGGTTGACCATCGAGGCGTTGCGGGAACGCCAAGAACACGAGATGATGAACAATCGCGGCTTCGGGTTGTTGCACAACGCCGACTTCTCCCAGCGCATCAGCACCCGTACCGGACCCCCCACCCCGGATGACTTTGACGAGCTGCTGGCCACCGTGTGGAAGGATCCGCAGGTTTTTCTGGCCCATCCCCGAACCATCGCCGCGTTCGGCCGGGAATGTAGCAGCCGGGGCGTTTACCCGCAAAGCGTCGACATCAACGGCCACATGATGCCCGCCTGGCGCGGCATACCCGTCCTTCCGTGCAGCAAGATTCCCGTCACCAAGACCCGTACCAGTTCAGTCTTGCTGCTCCGCACCGGTTTGGAGAAGCAAGGCGTGATCGGCCTGCACCAGACCGGAATCCCCGATGAGGTCCAGCCCGGACTGAATGTCCGCTTCATGGGTATCGATGACAAGGCGATCACGTCCTACCTGGTCAGCGCCTACTACTCCGCGGCCGTCATGGTTCCCGACGCGCTCGGCATCCTCGAGAACGTCGAGATCGGACGGGAAAGCTAGCAGGACATCGGGAAGGGTTGGAGCCAGGACATGCAGCCCTATGAGCTGCCAGACTTCTACATGCCGTATCCCGCTCGGTTGAATCCTCACCTGGACACGGCACGTGAGCACACCAAGGCGTGGGCGCGCGGGATGGGAATGATCGACGCACCACCGGACGCGCCCGGGGCGAACATCTGGGACGAGGCCGGGCTCGATTCCATGGACTTCGCCTTGCTCTGCGCGTACACCCATCCCGATGCGCCGAGCCGCGAGCTCGACCTGGTGACCGACTGGTACGTCTGGGTGTTCTATTTCGACGATCACTTCCTGGAGATCTACAAGCGCAGCCAGGATCAGGCCGGCGCGAAGGAGTACCTCGACGGGCTGCCCGCGTTCATGCCGATGAATCCGGCCGATCCTGCGCCGGAGCCGGCCAATCCGGTCGAGCGCGGGCTGATCGATCTGTGGGCGCGTACCGTCCCCAACAGGTCGCCGGAGTGGCGGCTGCGGTTCTTCGAAAGCACCAAGAACCTCCTCTACGAATCGACGTGGGAGCTGTCCAACATCAGCGGGAGCCGCGTCCCGAACCCGATCGAGTACATCGAGATGCGCCGCAAGGTCGGCGGCGCCCCCTGGTCGGCCGACCTCGTCGAGCACGCCGCGTTCGTCGAGGTCCCGGCCAGGATCGCGGACAGTCGGCCGATGCGTGTCCTCAAGGACACGTTCGCCGACGGGGTGCACCTCCGCAACGACCTCTTCTCCTACCAGCGCGAAACCCAAAATGAAGGCGAGATCAACAACTGCGTCCTGGTGCTGGAGCGGTTTCTGGATGTCAGCCCGCAGCGCGCCGCCGACCTGACCAACGACATCCTGACTTCCCGGCTGCAACAGTTCGAGAACACTGCTCTCACCGAGTTACTACCCCTGTTCGAGGAGAACGGCCTGAACCTGCTCGAACGCGAGAGCGCCCTGCTCTATGTGAAGGGCCTGCAGGACTGGCAATCGGGTGGCCATGAGTGGCACATGAGGTCCAGCCGTTACATGAACGAGACGTCGACTCGTGAACCGTCGGTCATAGAGCGACTGCTCAGCGGGCCCACCGGCTTGGGCACGTCGGCAGCGCAGATCACGCTGCCACCGGGCACCTTGGGTCTACAAAGGTTCAAGAGTTACACGCACGTGCCGTACGAAACGGTGGGTCCAACTACTCTGCCGAAATTCTATATGCCATACACCGCGCGGGTTAATGTCAACCTGGAGCGGTCACGTCAGCATTGCATCGACTGGGCGCGTCAGATGGGGATGTTGGAATCACTCCCCGGCGGTATCGGTATCTGGGATGAGGAGAACCTCGCGTTGTTCGATTTCGCGGTCTGCGCCGCGAGGCTTCATCCGGATGCGTCCGGTCCTGAGCTCGACGTGTCGTCGGCGTGGCTGACCTGGGGCACCTACGGCGACGACTACTTCCCGGCGGTATTCGGTCCTACCCACAACATGGCGGGCGCGAAGGTGTTCAACGCCAGGTTGTCGCTGTTCATACCGCTGGATTGCGGCGCCACTCCCCCGCCGGCCAACGCGGCGGAAGCGGGCCTGGCGGACCTGTGGATCCGCGCTGCCTCCCCCCTGCCCATCGATCAGCGGCGTCAGGTCCGGCAGGGTATCGAGAACATGACGGCAAGCTGGTTGTGGGAGCTCGCGAACCACATCCAGCACCGGATCCCCGATCCGGTCGACTATGTCGAGATGCGCCGCAAGACGTTCGGCTCAGATCTCACGATGAACTTGGCCCGCATCGAGCGGGCTGCCCGGATCCCGCCCGAGATCTTCCGCACCCGAGCGATGCGGGGGCTGGAGAACTCGGCCCAAGACTACTCCTGCTTCACGAACGACATCTTCTCCTACCAGAAGGAGATCGAGTTTGAAGGTGAGCTGCACAACTGCGTGCTAGCCGTTCAGAAGTTCCTTGACATAGATCGCGAGCGGGCGGTCTTGGTGGTCAACGACCTGATGACTGCACGAATGCGGCAGTTCGAGCACATCGTCGCCAACGAGCTGCCCCTCGTCGCAGACGATTTCAACCTGGATGCCGATGCCCGCGAGGCGATGGACGCTTACGTCGTGGGACTGCGGGATTGGATGGTCGGCATTCTCGACTGGCATATGTTGACCGGCCGTTACAGCGAGTCGGCTTTGCGGCGGCGCTACCGGACACCACCACAGCGATTCGGTGGCCCGACCGGGTTGGGCACTTCCTCGACTGTTATTGGGTTACTGAAAAATATGAAGGCACCAGCCTAGGTACCCGGTACTTCTGTGATACTTGAGTGATTGGTGGTGTGCGGTGACCGAGGCGGTGCAGTCGGATGCGGGTGTAAATGGTGAGCAGCCGCAGTTGAGTCTGGCTACGGCGGCGGCCCGTAATTTGGCGACGGTAACCAAGTCCGTGCCGCAGATGCAGGGAATCACGCCGCGGTGGCTGCTGCGGATGCTGCCATGGGTGGAGGCCTCGGGCGGGACGTATCGAGTGAACCGCCGGTTGAGTTATCTGGTGGATGACGGGCGGGTGACGTTCACCACGGAGGGCGCCGAGGTACGGGTCATTCCTGCCGAACTGTGCGAGTTGCCGCTGCTGCGGGGTTTTGATGACCCCGAGGTGCTGAACGCGTTGGCTGGCCGGTTCGGGCAGCGGGAGTTCGAGGCCGGTAACACGATTGTGCAGCAGGGGCAGCCGACCGATCAGGTGTTTCTCATTGCCCACGGCAAGGTCAACAAGATCGGCCCCGGGGAGTATGGCGAGCCGACCGTGCTGGATGTGCTGGCCGACGGGGACTATTTCGGTGATCGGGAATTAGCGGAGTCCCAAGACACTGGGTCCCAAAATACCTGGGGCTACAGCGTCAAGGCAGTGACCCCGTGCACGGTGCTGGCGATGCCCCAACAGGCATTTGATGAGATGATCGACCAATCTGAGGAGTTGCGGGCGCACGTTGAGCGATTCCGGGCCCAGGCCGACCGGCCGCAGAACAAAAAAGGCGAGGCAGATATCGAGCTGAGTTCGGGGCATGAGGGGGAGCCGGACTTGGCGGCGACCTTCGTCGACTACGAGCTCATGCCGCGGGAGTATGAGCTCAGCGTGGCGCAGACGGTGCTGCGGGTGCACACGCGGGTGGCGGATCTGTACAACAATCCAATGAACCAGGTCGAACAGCAGGTACGGCTGACCATCGAGGCATTGCGGGAACGGCAAGAACACGAGCTGATCAACAACCGTGATTTCGGCTTGCTGCACAACATCGATCTCAGACAGCGTGTCAACACCCGCACCGGTCCTCCCACACCGGACGACCTCGACGAACTGCTCACCCGCCGGAGGAAGTCGAAGTTCTTCCTGGCCCATCCCCGCACCATCGCGGCCTTCGGTCGGGAATGTAACCGCCGGGGTATCTATCCGCAGACCGTCGACGTCGACGGTCACATGATGACGGCCTGGCGCGGCGTACCAATTTTTCCCTGCAACAAGATCCCCATCACCAAGACCCGCACCAGCTCGATTCTCGTGCTCCGTACCGGCGTGGAAGACGAAGGTGTGATCGGCCTGTACCAGACCGGCATTCCCGATGAAGTCCAGCCCGGGTGCAACGTCCGCTTCATGAGTATCAACGACAAGGCGATCATTTCCTACCTGGTCAGCACCTACTACTCGGCGGCCGTCCTGGTTCCCGACGCGCTCGGCATTCTGGAAAACGTGGAGATCGGTCGTGAGGGGGAAGAGGCGCAGTGATGCGGTCGGCGATGGGCGGGTGAGCTTCACCAACCACCAACGAAGGAGAACCTGGCTCGGCGGCAACCGCGAATGGCACAGCACCACCGAGCGATACCACGGCGCGAGCAACGCGTGGGTGGTGCGTCCCCTGAACCCGGCCTGAGCACCGGTACCGGGCTGCTCGGCCCGACAAGCAGAAGGAGGTCCTCACCATGACCACGACCACTCCTAACACCGTCAACGTATTGCACACCGCCTACCAGAAGTCCGTCGCGGCATATTGGAACAACAACCAGCAGGACCCGGTCAACCTACGGCTCGGTGACGTCGACGGCGTCTACCACCACCACTACGGGGTCGGCGAGTACGAGCCGTCCGTGCTGGAAGGTCCGAAGGACACCCGGGACGATCGGATCATCAAGGAACTGCACCGGCTGGAGACGATGCAGGCGGATCTACTCCTCGATCACCTCGGCGCCATCTCACCCGGTGACCGCCTGCTGGATGCCGGGTCCGGCCGGGGCGGTACCAGCTTCATGGCCAACCAACGCTTCGGCTGCCGGGTGGACGGCGTGACGATTTCGGAATACCAGGTCGGGTTCGCCAACAACCAGGCTGAGCAATGGGGCGTGGCCGACCAGGTGAAGTTCCACTTCCGCAACATGCTGGACACCGGTTTCGAGACGGGATCGCGCCGGAGCATCTGGACCAACGAGACCACCATGTACGTGGACCTGTTCGAGCTATTCGACGAGTTCTCCCGCCTGCTGGACTACGGCGGTCGTTACGTGTGCATCACCGGCTGCTACAACGACGTGACGGGTGGCCGATCCAAAGCGGTCAGCCGGATCGACGAGCACTACATCTGCAACATCCACCCCAGGAGCGACTACTTCAAGGCGCTGACGGCTCACAACCTCGTCCCGATCAATGTCATCGATCTGACCGCTCACACCATCCCGTACTGGGAACTGCGGGCGAAGTCCTCGGTGGCCACCGGGATCGTGGACCCGTTCCTGACGGCATACCGCGAGGGCAGCTTCCACTACCTACTCATCGCCGCAGATCGGGTCTGACTCCTCCCGGCACGACCCGCGGGTGCTCGCAGCAGAAGCAGAGATCTCCGACCGTATCGAGAGTGGTGAGGCGGATGGTGACCACCAGTGATGTGATGACCGAGGGCCGGTCGGCAGACGAGGTGCTCGCGTGGAGCAGAACCGCTGTCGAGCCCACCCTGCGCGCGGCGGTGGACACGTTGCCCTCCTCGATGCGACGTATCGCCGGCTACCACTTCGGTTGGTGGAACGAGCATGGCCAGCCCGACCATGCCCCTGGAGTGAAAACGACCAGGGGCAAAGCGATCCGCCCCGCGCTGGTATTGCTCAGCGCCCAGGCCATAGGCGGGGTTCCGGCCGTCGCAGTGCCGGCGGCGGCCGCGGTGGAGCTGGTGCACAACTTCTCCCTCCTGCACGACGACGTGATAGACGGTGACGCCACCCGACGCCACCGCGCCACGGCCTGGAGCGTGTTCGGTCTCAACGCGGCGATCCTGGCCGGGGACGCGCTGCTGACGTTGGCCTTGAATGTGCTCGCCACCAGCGGGAACCCGGCCGCCACGGACGGGACCCGGATGCTCAGCGCCGCGGTGCAGGACCTGGTGGAAGGTCAGAGCATGGATCTGGACTTTGAACAACGCACCCAGGTTGAGATGGTCGAATGCCAGCGTATGGCCGAGGGTAAAACCGGTGCCCTGCTGAGATGTGCCTGCGCAGTGGGTGCCTTATTCGGGGGTGGCAGCCCGGAGCAAATCCAGTGTTTGCGCGGCTTCGGTGCGCACCTGGGCTTGGCGTTCCAGCATGTGGACGATCTTCTGGGCATCTGGGGAGACCCAGCGGTGACCGGCAAGCCCGTCTACTCGGACCTGCGCAGCGGTAAGAAGTCCCTTCCGGTGGTCGCCGCCCTGACCTCGGGTACCCCGTCCGGGCGTGAGCTGGCCGCGCTCTACCACCGTGACCAGCCGCTTACCGGCACCGATCTGGCTCGGGCCGCGGATCTGATCGACACCGCGGGCGTGCGGGCCTGGAGCCACACCCAGGTCGACGACTTGCTGGTGCAGGCGATGCGCGACCTGCAGGCCGCCAGCCCGACCGATCGCGCCGCCGCCGAAGAGCTCGGTGTGCTCGCCCGGTTGGCTACCCACCGTGATCACTGAGCTCCGTCCAGTCTCCAGGAGGCACCCCAGATGTCGGCCACGGTGAGCGACCCCGCTGGCGCCCGCACCGTCCTGCTCGCCTCGCCGCGGTCGTTCTGTGCCGGGGTCGAACGCGCCATCGCGGTCGTCGAGCAGCTACTGGACCAGCGAGGCGGCCCGATCTACGTGCGCAAGCAGATCGTGCACAACATCCACGTAGTGGTCGATCTCCAGGCGCGCGGCGCGGTGTTCGTGGACGAGCTGGACGCCGTGCCCGACGGTGCCACCGTGGTGTTCTCCGCCCACGGGGTGTCGCCGGCGGTGCGGGCCCAGGCAGCCGACCGGGGGCTGGACGTGATCGACGCGACGTGCCCGCTGGTGACCAAGGTGCATGCCGAGGCCCGCCGGTTCGCCGCCCGCGGCGACACCGTGATCCTGATCGGCCACGCCGGGCACGAGGAAGTCGACGGCACTTTGGGCGAGGCCCCGAACCACACAGTTCTGGTGCAGACCGTCGAGGAGGTCGCGGAGCTGGAGGTCGCCGACCCGGCGCGGGTGTCGTATCTGATGCAGACCACCCTGGCCGTGGACGAGGCGGCCGTGATCGTCGGGGCGCTGCGGGCCCGGTTTCCCGGGCTGCGGGGTCCGGCGTCGGACGATATCTGTTACGCCACGACGAACCGTCAGGACGCGCTCACGGCGATCGCCGAGGAGTCCGATCTGGTGCTGGTGGTCGGCTCGACGAACTCCTCCAACTCCGTGCGGCTGGTGGAACTCGCACGCCGCCATGACACGTCCAGCTACCTCATCGACGACCCCAGTGACATCCGGCCGGAATGGCTGGACGGGGTTTCCGTGGTCGGGTTGACCGCAGGTGCCTCGGCCCCGCACCGGCTGGTGGAGGCCGTCATCGCCGCTCTGGCCGAGCTGGGACCGGTCACCGTCGTGGAACGCGAAACCACCCGCGAGACCGTCCACTTCACCCTGCCCGCAGCGGTCCGGCGATCGTGAGCCTGCTCGGCCACATCACCGGCCCAACTGACCTCAAAGGACTGTCCACCGCGGCGCTTGGTCTCCTGGCAGAGGAGATCCGGGCCTTTCTGATTGCCAAGGTTTCCGATGCCGGCGGGCACCTGGGACCGAACCTGGGTGTGGTCGAGTTGACCATCGCCGCACACCGGGTGTTCGACTCACCTCGTGATGCGCTGCTGTTCGATACCGGGCATCAGGCTTACGTGCACAAGATCCTCACCGGTCGGTGCGCCGAGTTCGACTCCCTGCGCCAATCCGGTGGCCTGTCCGGCTACCCGTCCCGGGCGGAATCCGTCCACGATGTCATCGAGAACTCCCATGCCTCCACCGCGCTGTCCTATGCCGACGGTCTGGCCAAGGCGTTCGCGTTGCGGGGTGAGGGCAGCCGGCAGGTCGTTGCGATCGTGGGGGACGGGGCGCTGACCGGTGGCATGTGCTGGGAAGCGCTCAACAACATCGGCGCAGCCCCGGACCGGCCCGTGATCATCGTGCTCAACGACAATGGCCGCTCCTACTCGCCAACCGTCGGCGGGTTCGCGCGCCACCTCGCCACCTTGCGCCAGCGGGGTGTGGGCCTGTCCCTCTTCGAGAACCTCGGACTGGTCTACCTCGGTCCCGTCGATGGGCATGACATCTCCGACGTTGAAAACGCCCTGCGACGAGCCAGCACCCTGGGCCGCCCGGTCGTGGTGCACTGCGTGACCAGCAAGGGCAAGGGCTACCCGCCGGCCGAGCGCGACGAGGCCGACTGCCTGCACACCGTCGGCGTCATCGACCCCGCCACCGGCTGCTCCCGCTCCGTCGGCAGGCCGACCTGGACCTCGGTGTTCGCCGACGAGATCACCGCTATCGGCGCCGACCGCGACGACGTGGTGTGCCTGACCGCCGCGATGCGCCACCCCACCGGCCTCGGTGGATTCGCCGCAAGGTTCCCCCACCGGGTGTTCGACGTCGGAATCGCCGAGCAGCACGCCGTCACCTGTGCCGCCGGTCTGGCCATCGGCGGGCTGCACCCCGTGGTCGCGATCTACTCCACGTTCCTGAGCCGGGCCTTCGACCAGCTGCTCATGGACGTCGCCCTGCACCGGCTACCGGTCACCATCGTGGCGGACCGGGCCGGAATCACCGGCCCGGACGGGCCCAGCCACCACGGCATGTGGGACGCCTCCGTCCTGCCGGTGGTGCCGGGGCTGCGGCTTGCCGCGCCCCGGGACTGCGCACGGCTGCGCGAACTGCTCCGTGAAGCCGTCGACATCGCCGACGGGCCGACGGTGATCCGCTACCCGAAGGCCACCGTGGGCCCGGACATCCCCGCCATCGGCAGGATCGGGCGCTGCGATGTTCTCCGTGACGACCCCGCTGCTGTGGGCTTGCTGGTCGCCGTCGGACCGCTGGCCGGGCCCTGCCTGGCCGCCGCCGCCGAGCTCGCCGCCCACAATGTGCCGGTCACGGTGATAGACCCACGCTGGATCGCGCCCCTGGACCCGGCCCTGCTCAAGCTGGCGGCCGCGCACCGCCTGGTGCTCACCATCGAGGACACCACTACCACCGGATCGCTCGGTGCCCGGATCGCCCAGGCACTGGCCACCGCTGGGGCGGGCACCTGCGCGGCCGCCTTCGCCCTGCCACCCCGGTTCCTGCCGCACGCCTCCCGCGATCAAATCCTGCGCGCCCACGGCCTGGATGCGGCCGGCATCGCCACCGCCGTCCTCAAACGACTCGCCAGCACACACCGGGCAAAGGTCACTGCCGAGGAGATCTGATGACACCTGTCGAACTGGGCATGCCGGCACCGCCGAGCCCACCGGTCTTGCAGCGCCGGGTATCCCGCCAGGTCATGGTCGGTGGCGTGCCCGTCGGTGGCGACGCTCCCGTCACGGTCCAGTCCATGACCACCACCCGCACCTGCGACATCGACGCCACCCTGCAGCAGATCGCCGAGCTCACCGCAGCGGGGTGCCAGATCGTGCGGGTTGCGGTCCCCAGCCAGGACGACGCCGACGCGCTACCCGACATCGCCGCCAAGTCGCAGATCCCGGTCATCGCCGACATCCACTTCCAACCCCGGTACGTCTTCGCCGCCATCGACGCCGGCTGCGCCGCGGTCCGCGTCAACCCGGGCAACATCAAGAAGTTCGACGACAAGGTGGAACAGATCGCTGCTGCTGCCGCTGCTGCGGGTGTGCCGATCCGCATCGGAGTCAACGCCGGCTCGCTGGACCCCCGGTTGCTGGCCAAACACGGCCACGCCACCCCCGACGCACTGGTCGACTCCGCGCTGTGGGAATGCTCCCTGTTCGAAGAACACGGATTCCGTGACATCAAGATCTCCGTCAAACACCACGACCCGATCGTCATGATCGCCGCTTACCGTCAGCTCGCTGCGCGCTGCGACTACCCCTTGCATCTCGGCGTCACCGAAGCCGGACCATTCTTCCAGGGCACCATCAAATCCGCCGTCGCCTTCGGCGTCCTGCTCGCTGAAGGAATCGGCGACACCATCCGCGTCTCGCTGTCCGCCCCGCCCGTGGAGGAAGTCAAGGTCGGCAACCAGATCCTGGAATCCCTCGGCCTGCGACCCCGCCGCCTGGAGATCGTGTCCTGCCCGTCCTGCGGGCGGGCCCAGGTCGACGTCTACACCCTCGCCGAACAAGTTACCGCCGCCTTCGACGGTTTCCCCGTCCCGTTACGGGTCGCCGTCATGGGTTGCGTCGTCAATGGCCCCGGCGAAGCCCGCGAAGCAGACCTCGGCGTCTCCGCCGGCAACGGCAAGGGCCAGATCTTCGTCCGCGGCGAAGTCATCAAAACCGTCCCCGAACACCAGATCGTCCAAACCCTGCTCGACGAGGCCCTGCAACGAGACTGGTCAAAATTCTCTGAATGAGTCGGTGACCCGACAGTCCGGGTGAGACCATTGCGGGAGATGGAGTTCCCATCATGAGCTTACAAATGATCCTCGCCTTGTTGGTGGCCGCCCTCGCCACCGTGTTGGTGTACCTGGTGGTCGGCCGGTTCTTGCCGGGCCACTGGCGCAAGGGTGAGGTGGAAGCCTCCGATGACTTCGCTCTTGACTCGGCCAACGACCGTGAACAAAGCCTCCGGGACAAGGCGACCGACAAGGTCCAGGAGATTTACGACGCTCGGCGCACCCGGGTTGACTTGGTCAACGCAGGTATCCCCGTCTTCTTGTGGTACACCCTCATCGGCGGGCCGTCCTGGTCGCACTCTTCCCGCTTCTCACCAAACCGCACCTCACCGGCCGCCTTCTGATCGCTGTGGGGATCCAGGGCGCGGTGATCGCCGGCGCCCTCCACCTTGTCACCGTGCTCAACCACCCCTACAGCGGTGCGTACCGAGTGGAGCCCAACGCGTTTCACATCCTGGTGAGCCGACTCGACGACTCTCGATGAACCTGCTGGTCATGATCCTCGCCTATCGTCAGCCGGCTCCCGGATCCACCGGTCGTGTTTCACGGCCCAAGCGAAAAATGAGCATTAGGCGCTTGAGCAGCCGCTGCTAGGTCGGGAATTTCCACCACCGCCACCCCTGCATCGGCGAGCAGTTCATAGCCTTGACAATCTGCGACAAAGAGACTGGGCTCTCGCCAGGCCATGACAACCCGAGGAATTCCTGCCTCAAGAATGAGCTGGGTACAGGTCAGCGGCCGTGACTTTCGTTGCGAGCAGGGCTCCAACGTGCTGTAGATCGTGGCCGTCTTCAAGCGCGGATCGTCACTTGACAGTTTCCCCAGCGCCGACTCTTCAGCATGAACATGACTGTCAGTTTCCCGCGAGTACCCCCGACTGATCTCTTCCCCGTGCTGGTCAACGATGACCGCCCCGACAGAGAAGGCGCCAGGACTTGATGGACACTGGTAGGCCAGTTCTATAGCCAGTGCCATCCACTCATAGTCCGCAGGAGTCGGTCGAGTCATCTGATCTCCCCTCGATGGAAATTTCGCTGACGTGTACCGCTTTGATGGGTGGTGTTGGCACGAGGCCGGGCAATAATCGATCGGGTGGCTCATCCCGCAAGGGTCGTGGTGTCGCTGGTGACCACCGTGGCGCACTGCGGCCGGGCGGGGCAGGTGGCGCAGCGCGCCGCAGCGCGGGCGAGGCGGGCACGTTCGGCCGCACGGTCCACATCGGCGAGTGTCCACCACCGGTACGGCGGAACGGCCCCGCCTGGGGTAGTCAGGCGGGGCCGTTTCCGGTGTTCTTCGGTCAGTCGAACTCGCCGGCACGTACCCCGGCGGTGAACGCGGACCACTCGGCCGCGGTGAACGTCAACGCCGGTCCGGTGGGGTCCTTGCTGTCCCGCACGGTACGGGCAGTGCGGAGGTTGGCAACCTCGACACAGGCGCCGCCGTCGCCGTTGCTGTAGCTGCTCTTGTGCCAGGTGATGTGGTCGATGGTCATGGTGCACTTCCTGCTGGTCGCTCGCCCGGTAACTGTGATGTCAGCGTAGTCACCAGTTCGAGGGATTCACCGGCTGAAAGCGCCGAGCTGCTGAGTTGCTCGAACATCACCGTGTAGCGGTCGACGTCGCCGGGTCGTTCCAGGTAGAGCGCACCCCGAGCGTTCGCTCGCCCGAGCTTGTCCGCTCGGGGGTGGCCGCCCGGCCTGTTGCCCCCGACCGGGCCGGGCGGCGCTAGGCGTCAGCGTGGGCTGGCGTCAGTCGCCCGGCCTGCTGCCTTGGGGCCAGGCCCGGGCGGCGCACCGGGCAGGAACGGCTAGTGAAGGTGGGGAACCTGTGGTCGACGTACCTGAGCAGCAGCACGAGCCTCGCGGGCGTGAGCGTGTCCGGTTGTACGGCGGGCCCGTCGGGTCGATGACGGCATCTCGTGCGTGCTGCTGGTGATCGAAGGGGATGACAGCTGGTCGATCACCGGTCACGGCGGGGACCTCCCAGCGGGCGGTGGCCGCGTGCCCAACGACGTGATGCTCCTGCTGGCCCAGCAGATCGTGAAGTGTTCGCGGTGAGCGCGCCGCGCGTGCACCGGGTGACGGTGACCCCTGTGGTCGTCCGGACGGTCGCGCTGCCGATCGGCACGAGGATGGTGCGCAACCCCGTGGAGCCATGCTCGTATTGCGACACATCAGCTCGCCGCCGCGCCCGTCCTGCCTTATTCGGCACGGTCGTGTGTCACGTCGCGGGCGTGGGCTCCCGCGGTGGTTTCTCCGTGTGCTGGGACTCCGGGATCTGGGAAGCGGGTCTGGATGTCGCCTCCGTCACCGCCGTGTCGCAGCAGGCCACCGTGACCGGCCTCCCTCGGTCGATGCGCACCAGCAGGGCGGCCGGCTGATGACGTTTCGTCCAGCGGCGGACGGCACTCACGGTGAGGGCGCTGACCATGGGTAACAAACACAGAACGCCGAGCCGGTGGGAACGGCTCACCCGCCGCCGGCCACGGCTCGCCCTGCGGTCACCCGCACCTATCGAATTGCTGGACCTGCGTACCGGCCTCACGCACCTGCTGACCCCCGCTGCCGCCGCCGCAGGTCGGGTGCGGGCAGGGCGCTACCTCGCCCTATGCGGGGCGCAGGTGATCCCCGCGGCCACGACCGAGTCTGGGCAGGACGGCCGAGTAGCCGGGGGGAATCTCACCCCCCGGCTCTCACAGATCCGTACGTGACAGTCTCCCGTCATACGGCTCTTGTCGTTCTGGTCACCAGACTTTGGGGGCGTGGGTAATCCAGGCCCAGTGAG
>JBOHHF010000592.1:0-4667 GCA_050700495.1 Pseudonocardiaceae bacterium | reverse complement strand
CCGACCCCACCCGATGCCGGATTCTGCTGGGGTTGCTGGATGGCGCGAACTACCCGGGCCAGCTGGCGGCGCACCTCGGACTGAGCCGTTCGAATGTGTCCAACCACCTGTCCTGCTTGCGCGGATGCGGCCTGGTGATCGCCACCTACCAGGGCCGGCAGGTGCACTACGCCCTGGCCGACGCCCACTTGGCCACCGCCCTACATGAGCTGGTCAAGGTGGTGCTGGCCCCGGCCCAGGCATGCATGGATGACCAGGCGGTCCAGGGCAGCGGCAGGTGACCGCCGGGCTGGATGTCGGCCGGCGTGCGGTGCTGTCCCACCGGGTCCGGCTGCTGGTCGCCGCTACCATCAGCTACAACGTGATCGAGGCCGTTGTCGCGATCTCCGCCGGTGTCGTGGCCTCCTCGACCGCGCTGATCGGCTTCGGCTTGGACTCGGTGATCGAGGTGGCCTCGGCCAGCGCGGTGGCCTGGCAGTTCTCCGGGCGGGACCCCGAGGCTCGGGAGCGGACCGCCCTGAAGATCATCGCTCTGTCATTCTTTGCGTTAGCCGGCTACGTGACGGTGGAGTCGGTGCGATCACTGACCGGCGCGGAGGTCGCTAGCCACTCGACAGTGGGTATCGTGCTGGCCGCCGTATCAGTGGTGATCATGCCGGTGCTGTCCTACGCCCAGCGTCGCGCCGGCCGGGAACTCGGGTCCGCCAGCGCGGTGGCCGATTCCCGGCAGACTTTGCTGTGCACCTACCTGTCCGGGGCGTTGCTGGTCGGGCTGCTACTCAACAGCCTGTTCGGCTGGTCGTGGGCAGATCCGATCGTTGCGCTGATCATCGCCGCCGTGGCTGTCAGGGAAGGCCGGGAAGCTTGGCAGGGCAAGCATTGCTGCAGTGTCGTATGACTGCTGATGCGCTGGGCGCGGTTGTCGAGGCACTGCGCCTAGTGGACCACCACGTCCATGGCGCTGCGACGGGTGAGCTCGACGGTGCCGGGGTCGAGGCCGGCCTTACGGAGTCCCCGTGGCCACCACCTGCAGGGACGACCCACCTGGATTCGCAGTTGGGCTTCGCAGTCCGCCGCTGGTGTGCCCCAGTGCTTGATCTGCCCCCGCACGCGGACACCAGCGCGTACCTCGCCCGCCGGCGCGAGCTCGGTGCGCAGGAGGTCACCCGGCGGCTTCTCGTCGCGAGTGGTGTCGGATGGTTCCTGGTCGAGACCGGCTACTGCGCGCAGGAGACTCTGGGTCCGGCCGAGATGGCGGCCGCCTCGGGAGCGACCGCAGCGGAAGTCGTCCGTCTGGAGTCGGTCGCCGAGGAGGTGGCGGCTAGTGGCGTGGACGCGGCCGGGTTCGCCGACCGGTTCGCCTCGACGCTGGACGAACGGGCCAGGCACGCGGTGGGCCTCAAGTCCGTCATCGCCTACCGGTACGGTCTCGACTTCGATCCTGAGCCACCCAGCGTCGGCGAGGTGCGCCGCGCCGCCGGGCAGTGGCTGCGACAAGAGACCGGCGAGCCGCGCCTGACCGACCCGGTGCTGCTGCGTCACCTGCTCTGGGTGGGCCTCGAACGCGGCTTGCCGCTGCAGTTCCACGTCGGGTACGGGGACCCTGACCTGACCCTGCACCGCTGCGATCCCTCGCTGATGACCGAGTTCCTGCGCCGGGTGCAGGAGCGCCGGGTTCCGGTGATGCTGCTGCACTGCTACCCCTATCACCGCACCGCCGGGTACCTGGCCCACGTGTTCCCCCACGTGTACTTCGACGTCGGGTTGGCGGTGAACTACACCGGGGCGCGTTCCCGTGCCATCGTCGCGGACTCGCTGGAAGTGGCTCCCTTCGGCAAGGTGCTGTTCTCTTCCGATGCGTGGGGACCGGCCGAGCTGCACTACCTCGGAGCCGTGCTGTGGCGGCGCGCCATGACCAGCGTCCTGGGCGAGTGGGTGGAGTCGGGGGAGTGGTCGGGTGCCGACGCGGTGCGCGTCGCCCAGATGGCGGGCGCAGGCAACGCGACACGCGTCTATCGGCTGGCGGAAGTGCGGCGCTCGTGATCGTCGCCATGGCCGGCTTGCCCGGAGTCGCGAGAGCACCCTGGCATGTGCTCTCGCGACTCACCTTCATGCCGTCGTGCTGGCCAACGCGCCGCTGCGCTCGATCGATCTCCTCCGGCCCCGTGCCCACGCGACGACGAAGTCGTCACCCGGGTCACCCGGTGGCCCGCTACCGCAGCTTCGAGGAGATGTTCGACCACGAGGCCGTCACCAGCGTCAACCCCACGGCGATCCGGGAAGACCAGCTGCGTAACATCCGCCGATCTACCCTCCCGACCGGGAAGCTCGGCGTGGTGGTCTTCGGCATAGAGCTACTCGATCCGCCCCAGGAACCGGCCGGGTAAGGTCTTGCCGCGGAATCGAGCGACATCAGACTGCCACCCGAGCCGCCTTCGTACAGGAGACCGCGCACGTTGTCCGAGAAACGCGAGCTTGCTGAAACTTTTCCCGACGGAGGTCGCGTCAGCCTGCGAGCTGACTGCGCGCGCTGCTTCGCGCTGTGCTGTGTCGCGCCGGCCTTCTCAGCCTCGGCAGACTTCGCGATCAACAAAGACGCCGGGCAGGCCTGTCCCAAGCTGCAATCGGACTTCCGCTGCGGCATTCACACCCGGCTCAGGCAGGAGGGCTTTCCGGGTTGCACCGTTTACGACTGCTTCGGCGCGGGGCAAAAGGTCTCCCAGGTCACCTTCGGTGGGCAGGATTGGCGGCGAGCCCCGCGAACCGCACAGCAGATGTTCGAGGTGTTCCCGATCATGCGGCAGCTCCATGAGCTGCTCTGGTATCTGACCGAAGCGCTGACGCTGTCACCAGCCCGCCCGCTCCACGGTGAGCTCAGCCTCGCGCTTGACGAGACCGAATGCCTCACTCACCACAGTCCCGACTCTCTCCTGGAACTGGACGTAGCAGCACACCGGCAAGACATCAATGCTCTACTGCTACGCACGAGCGAACTGGTGCGAGCCGAAGTCCGGCACCAGAAGGACCACAGAGGAGCCGACCTTATCGGCGCCGACCTCAAAGGAGCCGACCTGAAAGGCGCCAACTTGAGAGGGGCTACCTCATCGGAGCTGACCTCAGAGGCGCCGACCTGAGAGTGGCCGACCTCATCGGGGCTGACTTCAGAGCTGCCGACCTCAGAGCCGCCGATCTTACCGAGAGTATCTTTCTCGTCCAATCCCAGCTCGATGCGGCGGAAGGCGATACCGACACAAAGTTGCCGCCGTCGCTCACCCACCCAACGCATTGGCAGCTTTCGGGGCATGAGATCGAACCCGATCTCGGGGAAGACCGCGGCGGACGCAAACTCCCGGCTGAACAAGAAGGTGTCGCCGCCACCGCGGTAGTTCGGGTAGATGACGGTGATCCGCGGTGCCGCGGCGACGATCGGGGCCAGCGTCTCCGCGCCCGCCGTACCTCGCTGGTGTAGGCGTCGATCGCGGCCGTTGCCTGCTGCTCCCGGCCGAGACCCGCGGCGAGCCGGCACAGCTTCGTCTTCGTATAGGGCGCGTCGCGACTCTGAGCTTGAGCCGCTGCCTCACGTGCTGAGGATGAACGCGGTGAAGAACCCTGCGGCACTCGCCAGCGCCACCGATGAGCCGCCCTCGCCGAACGCTTCGGGCGCGAGCGTGTCGATCACCGACGCCAGTACTGCGCCGCCCGCGAAGGCCAGGGGCAGGGCCAGCTGTTCGGGTGTCGCGCCGGCGAAGACCAGCCGACCGGCGAACACCGCGGCGCCGCCCCACAGGTCGCGCCGCCCCACAGTGCGACCACCGAGCCGCGGGGCCACCCTTGCTGGCGCATACTCACCGCCCCCGCCAGAGCTTCGGGAAAGTTGCTGGCGAACACGGCCACCAGCAGCGCCACGCTGCCTGCGGCGTTCAGGGATACCCCCAGCGCGACGTTCTCCGGAACCCCATCAAGGGTCACTCCGGCAAGCAGCGCGAGCCCGGTCGGGTTGGCGGCCGTGATCCGGTCGAGCAGCGCGTCCGTCACGGCGAACACGGTCGCCCCCGCGGCGAAGCCCAGGCCCGCCCGCCACGCACCGCCCGAGTTATAGCTTTCCTCGAACAGCTCGAACGACACCGTCGAGATGAGTGCACCCGCAGCGAAGGCCAGTGCTACGGCAACCAGCCGCCGCGGGGGGCGCCAGAGCATCCCGACGATCGCCCCCGCCAGCAGCCGGTAGCGACGCGCCAGCGGCGAACCCCAGCGTCGTGATCACGGCTGCCTCCGGTCGTCCTTGCGGTGCTACCCAGCCGGAGCGGAGCGGAAACCTACACTGCCTGGTGTGCCGCGGCGGGGTGTCGCGACACACCAGGCAGCAGGAGGTGGGCCAGAGGAGGTGGGCCAGCGCGATGGCGACCCGCAACGTGGATGACGTGGCCGCGGAGCTCTATGCGGTCAAGCCTTCGGCGTTCGTGGCGGCGCGGACCGCCGCCCGCTCGGCTCGTGACACCGGGGACCGTGAGCTCGCGGCCGTGATCGGGAAGCTACGGCGTCCCGCGATAGCGGCCTGGGCGGTGAACTTGCTCACCCGTGACCGCGGGAACGGGCTGACACAGCTGCTTATGTTGGGAGAGGAACTCCGCGAGGCTGCTCAGCAGCTGCAGGGCGAGGCCCTGCAG
>JBOHHF010000591.1:0-8908 GCA_050700495.1 Pseudonocardiaceae bacterium | reverse complement strand
GTGCTGGCGACGTCGGGCATGGTCCGCTTCGCCGGCACCGCCGCCGACGCGGTACGCGGGCGCTGGCCGGAGGTGGTGGCCACCGGATCGGTGTCCGACGCAGGGCAGGTTCAGGCCTGGGCGGTCGGACCTGGATTGGGCACCGGCGCCGCCGGCCGCCAGGTGCTGGCCCACGTGCTGGCCGCGGGGGTGGCGGTGGTGGCCGACGCCGACGCGATCACCCTGCTGGCCCGGCACCCCGAGCTGGCGGACAGCCGGGATCCGGCCACCCCGCTGGTGCTCACCCCGCACGACCGGGAGTTCGAGCGCCTCACCGGCAAGCTACCCGGCGCCGACCGGGTCGCGGCTGCCCGGGACGCTGCCCGCCGGTTCGATGCCGTACTGGTTCTCAAGGGCAACACCACCATCGTCGCAGCCCCCGACGGGCGGGTGCTGGTGAACCCGGCTCGCTCGTCGTGGCCGGCCACCGCAGGTTCCGGCGACGTCCTCACCGGCGTGCTCGGTGCGTTGCTGGCAGCCGGCCTGGAACCGGCCACGGCGGCGGCTGCCGCGGTGCATGCTCAGGAGTTCGCCGCCGCCATCGCCGCCGGCGGCGGCATATCCGATGGCATATCCGGCGGCAGCATATCCAACGTTGCCATCCGGGGCGGCCCGCGCAGCGGCGCCCCGGCGCCCGCCTCGGCGATCCAGGCCGCTCTGAGCGACGCGATTCGCATCCTCCGATCGGTGGCTGGGACGTCTACCGGCCAGCGTATATTGTGCGGTTGCGATCGCTGCGGCATCTGACAAACTCAGTAACAACACATACGTGGGCTCTCGCCGGTACTCGAGGTGGGTGATGATCTCGTGCCAGCGATGACGCTGCGCTCGCAGGTCGCGTTGCTCAAACGCGCCCCGGCCGGTGACGGCGTGTCAGATGGGCATCTCTGGCATACATCCAGTTTGGCGTCGGTTCGAGTCGTCCGATGAAGTTGCCGGTGAAGTCTCTCCGTTGGGTGGTCGGCGGCGTGCTGGGCACGGTCGCGACCACCGCGCTGGTGGCAGGGGCCGCTCACCACAATCGCATCGCCAAGCTACGGAAGTACGCTGCGGAGCTCCCTGACGGGCTCCCGGCCGTGCGACCACCGGACCGTGAGTACACAGTGACGGCCGACGATGGGGTGGAACTGTCGGTGGAGGAGCTCGATCCGGCCGATGGGGGAGCGCCCGAGTTCACCGTCGTCCTGATCCACGGCTACACCTTGGACCGGCGATCCTGGCTGTTCCAGCGGCACGACTTGGCGCATTCCACCGCACCCCGGGTCCGCCAGGTGCTCTACGACCTCCGCAGCCATGGTCGCTCCGGTCGCTCACCCCGCCAGGCGTGCACCATGGAGCAGCTCGGCCGCGACCTGCACGCGGTGATCCGCGCGGCCGCGCCCGAGGGGCGAGTCGTGCTGATCGGTCACTCCCTCGGCGGTATGACGATCATGGAGTTGGCCGGGGACCGCCCTGAGCTGTTCGCCGAGCAGATCTGCGGGGCGGCTTTCCTCAACACCAGCGCCGGGGACATCGGCCGGTCGGGCCTGCCTAAGCCGTTATTGTCCCGGCGAAGCCCGATCATGCCGGTGGCCGCGGTGCTGTCCCGCTGGGAGCCCAGCGCCCGCGCGGTCGATCGCGGGCGCGATATCTGCGGGTGTCTGATCTGGAGCCTGATCCGAAAGCTCTCCTTCGGCGACGAAACGGTCAATCCGGCGGTGGTCGAACTGATGGACAACATGATGAGGGCAACCTCGTTCGAGGTCATGACCGATTTCCTGGCCCTTTTCGGGGCGCACAACCGGTACGCCGCGCTGGCCGGTCTGCAGTACGCCAAGGCGCTGGTGATCGGTGCCGACACTGACCGGTTGATGCCGTACGCGCACTCCGAGGCGATTGCGGCGCTGCTGCCCGACGTCGAGTTGGTGCAGGTGGAGCGGTCCGGCCACGTGACAATGCTGGAACAGCCAGAGCTCGTCAACAAGCACTTGCTGGATTTGATCTCCCAATGTGGCGGTGCCCTGCCACGCAGTCGTGAATCTGCATGAGCCTCGTACTGGAGCTGACCGGCCCGGCGGACACCGAGCGCCTCGGCCGCGCCGTGGGTGAGCGCCTGAGCCCGGGTGACGTGGTGGTGCTGTCGGGGCCGCTGGGCGCTGGCAAGACCGTGCTGGCTCGCGGTATCGGTACCGGATTGGGGATCCGCGGGCCGGTGACGTCCCCGACGTTCGTCATCGCCCGCGAGCACCCGGCGCTGCCCGGGGGGCGGGGGGTGCCGCTGGTGCACGTCGACGCGTACCGGCTCGGCGGGCTGGCTGAGCTTGATGACCTTGATCTCGACACCGATCTCCTGGCGGCCGCCGTGGTCGTGGAGTGGGGCGAGGGTATGGCTGAGCGGCTGGCCGACGAACACCTGCTGATCCGGCTGCAGCGACGGGCTGACGAAAGCCGGCTCGCCGAGCTGCACGGTCCGGCCCGGTTGCTGCCCAGCGTTTGACCTCAGCCATACCCGCCGGTGCCCGAAACGCCGGATCCGTAAGCTCATCAGCTGTGCTGGTGTTGGCTCTTGACACCGCGACTCCCGCGGTGACTGCCGGCCTGCTGCGACTGCCCGCCGCAGGCCCCCCGACGGTCCTCGCCGAGCGGGTCACCGTGGACGCCCGGGCGCATTGCGAACTGCTCATGCCGTCGGTACGGGCAGTTCTCGCGGCCGCCGGGGTACAGCTGCGCGACCTCGATACGGTGGTGTGCGGGGCCGGTCCCGGTCCGTTCACCGGGCTGCGGGTTGGCATGGTCACCGCTGCGGCGCTGGGCGATGCCCTGGGCATCCCGGTCTACCCGGTAGGCAGTCTGGACGCGATCGCTTACCGTGCGGGTGCCGGCACTCCCCTGCTGGTGGTCATCGACGCCCGGCGCCGGGAGGTCTACTGGGCGCGTTATGACCAGGCCGGTGCCCGGGTCGATGGTCCCCACGTGGATCGCCCGTTTGATGTCTCCCTCGCTGGAGTGGCTCGGGTGGCCGGCGCCGCCGACGCACTGGGGGCGTCGGCGGTGGCACCGTCGGTGGTGTCGCCGCGGCACCCGGATCCGGTCGGTCTCGTTGCGCTGGCAGCGTCGGCGGTCCGGGCGCACACCCCGCCAGCCCCGCTCACTCCGTTGTACCTGCGCCGGCCCGATGCGCTCGAACCCGGTCCGATCAAGCGGGTGACGCCGGTATGAATGTCCTGATCGGACCGATGATGGCCACCGACGTGTGGCGCTGCACCGAGCTGGAGCAACAACTGTTCGACGGCGACGACCCGTGGCGCCAGGAGGCATTCCTGGAGGCGCTTGCCGCAGGCCATCACTACCTCGCCGCGCGGGAGGACGGCTCCCTGGTCGGCTATGCGGGTCTGGCCCGCCTCGGCGGCGAGGCAGAGATACACACCCTCGCGGTGGATCCGGCGCACCAGGGCCGAGGGATCGGCCGAGCGTTGTTGCGCGCAATTCTTGACCATGCCGCTGGGGCCACAGTGTTTCTTGAGGTGCGCACCGACAACGAGTCAGCGATCCAGTTGTATCGCAGCGAGGGTTTCGTGGTGATCGGGACCCGCCGCGGCTACTACCGGCCCAGCGGGGTCGACGCGTTCACCATGCGTAAGGAGGCAGCATTATGACCGCCGACGTACGCGCCGAGGCAGTCCTTCCCGCCGAGGCGCCATCATCACAGCGTCCCGCGGAGGCGGCATCGTGACCGCGATTGTCCTCGGCATTGAGACCTCCTGCGACGAGACCGGCGTGGGCATCGTGCGGTTGGCTCCTGATGGGACGGTCACGCTGCTCGCCGACGAGATCGCATCCAGTGTGGACGAGCATGCCCGGTTCGGCGGTGTGGTTCCAGAAGTGGCATCCCGGGCTCATCTACAGGCGATGGTGCCGACGGTGCGTCGTGCGTTTCGGGTTGCCGGTGCCAGTTCGTCCGATGTGGACGCGGTGGCCGTCACCGCGGGTCCTGGGTTGGCTGGTGCGCTACTGATCGGGTTGGCTGCGGCCAAGGCTTACGCGGCAGCCTGGGACGTCCCGCTGTACGGAGTTAACCACCTCACCGCGCACGTTGCGGTGGACACCCTGGAGCATGGCCCGCTACCCCCTGCGCTGGCCTTGCTGGTCTCCGGTGGGCACTCCAGCTTGCTGCAGGTCTCGTCGCTGGTCGCACCGTTGCAGCCGCTGGGCGCCACCCTGGATGATGCCGCCGGCGAGGCATTCGACAAGGTGGCGCGGCTGCTGGGGTTGGGCTTCCCGGGTGGTCCGCTCATCGACCGGGCCGCCCGGGACGGAGATCCGAGCAGTGTCCGATTCCCCCGTGGCCTGACCGGACCCGGCGACTCGCCCTATGACTTCTCCTTTTCCGGGCTCAAGACCGCGGTCGCCCGGCACGTCGAGGGGTTGCAGCGCCGCGGGATCACGGTGCCCGTGGCCGACGTGGCGGCGGCCTTCCAGGAGGCCGTGGTCGACGTGCTCACCGCCAAGGCGGTCCGGGCCGCAACCGATCGGGGGATCGACACCATGCTCATCGGCGGTGGCGTAGCCGCCAACTCCCGGTTGCGTGCGCTGGCGCAGCAACGCTGCACGGCGGCCGGGTTGCGGTTGCGGGTGCCACGGCCACGACTGTGCACCGACAACGGAGCCATGGTGGCCGCACTCGGGGCACACCTGCTCGCCGCCGGCACGTCTCCCTCGCAGCTCGACATCCCCGCCGACCCGGGTCTGCCGATCACCACCTCCCTGGTTGGTGCACATGAAGAGCTACCAACGCGTTAGACCGGGTGCAGGGCTGGCTCCCTGTCGGGTACCACGAACGATGCCCTGGTCTGCACCGCAGCGTCGGGTCGGGACACGAAGGGCACCACCTGGAAGTCGGCCCGCAGCTGATCAGGAGTGAATCGAGTGCGCACGTAGCCGCGGCGGTAGTTGACGAAGCGGATATGCGGATTCTCCGCCAGCGCGATGACCGCTTCGGGGAGGGTCTCCGAGCCGTCACCTCCTGAGGTGATCGAACTGCTCACCAGTTCGGTACCCACCGCGGCCGACGTAAGGTCGTCGAAGCGCTCGCGGACCTCGGCTGCCCAGTGCGAGTGCACGTCGCCGGTGAGCACCACGGCGTTGCGTACCGGCGAGTTCCGCAGCCCGGCGACGATCCGGTCTCGGCTGCCGACGTAGCCGTCCCAGGCATCCACGTTGAAGCCGCCGGCCGGCCCGGGTGTGAGGTCGAGCTGTGAGAAGAAGACCTGCTGGCCGAGTACGTCCCAGCGGGAACGGGAACGCTGGAACCCATCCAGCAGCCAGCTCTCCTGCTCGGCGCCGATGATCGAGCGAGCGGGATCGGCGCGCTCGGGGCAGTCCGAGATGAACCGGTCGCCGCAGGGCTGGTCGCTGCGATACTGCCGGGTGTCGAGCAGGTGGAACGTCACCAACCCACCCCACTGCACTCGACGATAAAGCTGCATGTCGATGCCCTGCGGCAGGGAGGACCGGCGCAGCGGCATGTTCTCGTAATAGGCCTGCAACGCCGCCGTGCGCCGGGTGGGGAATCCCGGCTGAGGCTTCTCTGAGGGATGCTCGGGCACCTCGTCGGCCCAGTTGTTGTCCAGCTCGTGGTCGTCCCAGATCACCAGCCACGGCGCCACCGCATGCGCCGCCTGCAGATCAGGGTCGGTCTTGTACTGGGCGTAGCGCTGGCGATAGTTCGCCAGCGTCTCGGCTTCCGGACCGATGTGGTTGCGGACGTTGCCGCTGGGCACGGTGTATTGGTTGGCGGCGTACTCGTACTGGTAGTCACCCAGGTGCAGGACGACGTCAGGGTCCTCCTCGGCCAGCCTGCGGTAGGCGGTGAACCAGCCGTGCTCGTACTGCGAGCAGGACGTGAAGCACATCGTCAACGCTGAACCCAAGGCTGCCGGTTCCGGCGCGGTGCGAGTGCGGCCGACCGGCGAGAGATGCCCGGCAGCACGGAACCGGTAGAAGTACTCGCGGCCAGGACGCAGGCCGGTGAGTTCGACATGCACGCTGTGCGCCGCTTCCGGCACGGCTATGCTGCGCCCGCGCCGCTCGACCTGTCGAAATCCTTCATCGGTCGCAAGCTCCCACTCCACGTCGACCGGACGTGACGGCATCCCGCCGAGACCGTCGTCGGCCAGCGGACGTGGCGCCAGCCGGGTCCACAGCACCACACCGTCGGCAGCCGGGTCACCGGAGGCCACACCGACGGTGAACGGGTCACCCAGCGGCTGGCTGCGGTCGCTTGCCAGCGGTCGGGCGGCACAACCAGCGCCGAGTGGCGTCGCGGTGAGCACGGTCGCGGCCGCCGCGCCGAGAAGGACGACGCGACGGGTCGGACGATGACAGGGCTCAGCCATCTCGGTGGCCTCCAGCTGGGTCACGGGGCCTACGAGTGCACCATTGATCTGATGACCTGCGCTGCCAGCAGCAGGTGACAGGGCAGCAACAAGCAGGTGAACGTAGTGGATGTGTTCGACTTGCCGACCACCCTAGTTGAGCGCTGGCACTCGGCGCAGTAGTCTGCCAATTGGCACTCTGGTCACCAGAGTGCCAGACATGGCATGAGCCTCCTCGACACCCGCGACGGCGGGGGGGTCGCAGCCAGCATGAGACAACCCTGCCAGCTCTTCGAAGACCCCAGAATGTGGAGGTCACACTGTGGCGAGCGTGAATATCAAGCCGCTCGAGGACAAGATTGTCGTTCAGGCCAACGAGGCTGAGACGACGACCGCGTCCGGCATCGTTATACCGGACACCGCCAAGGAGAAGCCCCAGGAGGGCAAGGTCCTGGCCGTGGGCCCGGGTCGGGTCAATGACACCGGCACTCGCATCCCGGTGGATGTGAGCGTCGGCGACGTCGTCCTCTACAGCAAGTACGGCGGCACCGAGATCAAGCACAACGGCGAGGAGTACCTGATTCTCTCCGCCCGCGACGTGCTCGCCGTTGTCAACTGACGGTTCGATCGTCGCATCGAACGGTGGTCGTCATCAGACGGCCGCTCGAATCATCGTGACCGCCCCGCGGCCCCTCCCGGGGTCGGCGGGGCGGTCCGCATCGGGTCTCGGCTGTTCCCGTGAGGGGCCGGAGGCCCATCAGAATCCGTCCGTGAGGAAGGCAGGCAATGCCCAAGCAGATCACGTACGACGAGACCGCGCGGCGCGCGTTGGAGCGCGGAGTCGACCAGCTCGCCGACGCGGTCAAGATCACTCTCGGTCCGCGCGGCCGGCACGTGGTGTTGGACAGGAAGTATGGCGGTCCGTCGATCACCACCGACGGGGTGACGATCGCACGTGAGATCGAGCTGTCCGATCCCTATGAGAACCTCGGTGCTCAGCTCGCCAAGACCGTGGCGACCAAGACCAACGATGTGGCTGGTGACGGCACCACCACCGCCACTGTGCTGGCGCAGGCCATGGTCCGGATGGGACTGCGCAACGTGGCCGCCGGCGCCAACCCCACCGCGCTGGGGCACGGCATCGCAGCGGCGGCCGATGCTATCGCCGCGATGTTGAAATCCAAGGCAACGCCGGTAGTGGGCCAGCACGCGATCGCCCAAGTCGCCACGGTGTCCTCGCGGGACCCGAAGATCGGCGCGCTGGTCGGCGAGGCGATGACCAAGGTCGGCGAAAACGGCGTCATCACCGTGGAGGAGTCCTCCACGATGGCTACCGAATTGGAGATCACCGAGGGCGTCGCGTTCGATAAGGGCTACATCTCGCCCTACTTCGTCAACGACCCCGAGCGGATGGAGACGGTACTGGCCGACGCCAGCGTCCTGCTGCACCGCGACAAGATCTCCTCGATCCAGGACCTGCTGCCGCTGCTGGAGAAGGTCAGCCAGGCCGGGAAGCCGCTGCTCATCGTGGCTGAGGATGTCGAGAGCGAGGCGCTGTCCACTCTTGTGGTCAATGCGATCCGCAAGACGCTCGCGGTGGTGGCGGTGAAGGCACCGTTCTTCGGTGACCGCCGTAAGGCCTTCATGGACGACCTCGCTGTCGTCACTGGTGCGCAGGTGATCGACTCCGAGGTTGGCCTCGCACTGTCCGAGGTCGGGCTCGAAGTGCTCGGCCGGGCCCGACGGATTGTGGTGACCAAGGACGACACCACCATCGTCGATGGTGGCGGCGACTCAACGGATGTCGAGGCCCGCGCCGCGCAGATTCGTCGCGAGATCGACGAGACCGACTCCGACTGGGACCGCGAGAAGCTCCAGGAGCGGCTCGCCAAGCTCGTCGGTGGGGTGGCGGTGATCAAGGTTGGAGCGGCCACCGAGACCGAGCTCAAGGAACGCAAGGCCAGGATCGAAGATGCCGTGGCGGCCACGAGGGCGGCTGCAGAGGAGGGCATCATTCCCGGCGGTGGGGTGGCGCTGGTACACGCCGCCAACTCGGTCGGTGATCTCGACCTGCACGGCGACGAGGCTACCGGCGCCGCCATCGTACGAGCCGCCAGTGCCGCGCCGGTGGCCTGGATCGCCAATAACGCGGGCTTCGAGGGTTCCGTGGTGGTCGCCAAGGTGCGGGATATGGAGTGGGGTCACGGCTTTGATGCCGAAGCTGAGACCTACTGCGATCTGGCGGCCGCGGGAATCGTCGACCCGGTGAAGGTGACCCGGTCGGCGATCGTCAACGCCGCCTCAATCGCCCGGATGGTGATCACCACCGAGAGTGCGGTGGTCGACAAGCCGGAGCAGGCACCCCCGGCTGGTCAGGGGCACGGCCATGGTCACGGCCACGGACCAGGTATGTGAGCCACCCGGCATCGTGGCAATCCCCTCGCGGGTCAACACCACAGCAGTGCCGTAGTGACGCCGCAACGGCTCTGGCATCCCATCAGTGGGGATGCCAGAGC
>JBOHHF010000590.1:0-2341 GCA_050700495.1 Pseudonocardiaceae bacterium | reverse complement strand
CAGGCGCTGCGCTCCCACCGCACCCTGGACCGGTTACGGGAACTCAGCCGCCACGCCGCACCACACCAGCGCATCGACGAGGTCGCCCACCTACGACACCGAATCAACACACTGGCACTCGCCTCATAACCACCGACATCACAGGCCGCGTCACCGCCACACCCAGTCCTCCACCCAGAGTCTCCAGCGAGTTCATTTGTACTGGTCAGCGTCACACAGCACCCCACCTAATGCCCTCTAATGAGGTCGGAAGCGTGAGTCACCAGTCGTCTTGCCCTACCAGGCTCTCGCCTCGGTAGATGATCCGAGGGCTGGTTACCGTCGCCTACAAAGTCCCGTTGGTGGTCAGACTGTGTCTGCCATACTTCGGGTACCCTCAAGGAGGCTCACAGTGATCAAAGAGTAAAAGCGGTCGTTACATACTTCCGCGCCAAGGTCACGCAAGAAGTGATCGCCGAGATATTGTTTGTCGATCAATCAACGATCTCCAGGACGATCAGCCTTCAACGCTGTCCGCGCACTCCACTTCTTCAAACTGAGATCCCCATATGCACCCGCGTGCGACGCCGAGAGAATGATCAACTGATGACGGTAAGAACCCGCCTTACCGCGCCCGACGATAGGGTGGTCGGGAGCTGCACGCCGGGGTGGTAGGCATTCTGGCGATGACGGCGCCACCGTCGCCTACAAGCCGAAGGGCGAGGCCGAGCGGTGCTGGATCGGCTCCGGTGGCCGCGTCCACCAGTCCCGTTCGAGGGCAGATCAGCGGACGACCGAAACACTGTAGGAACAGCGCTTGCCACTGCCGCCTCGGGGATGGCAACCGCAGCCGGATCGGCGAGAGCGGCATAGAGGCGATCAATGCCGTCCGCACCCGGTGCGCGTTCACCGTCGTGACGATCACTTCGTCGCGAGTCCGCCCGGCGACCCCACCCCGTCATCCCCAGGGGTGCGGCCGTTGCTGGTTCAGCCTCCATGAGCTAGGGCAGCACCGCATTAATCCTTCGGGGGTTTGATCCAGGCGCTGGGGTCGGTGGGGTGCGGCCTGGGGCGTATTCGAGGGCCTGTTGTGGGCGCAAGTGGCTCACTGGTGCTGTGCTAGGACAGCGTCGCTGGCGAGTTGAGCGCGCGGTTGTCTGGGGGCCGGTGTCAGCGCGTCGCGATCGTCTGCGCGTTGGTCAAGGACGCCCCGGTCGTGGTCGTGGTTAGCCTCGACGTCGCTAGCGAAGCCGGGGTCGCCGCCGCCGTGGCACGAGCACGCCAATGACGCGCCACTGTGGTCATCGCCGACCGCTTGTCCCTCATCGACGCTCAGCTGCGGCCTGCCGCGCGAGAAGAGGCGCAGACTGTGTGGCCCCGGCGGGCAGGGTCGGTTGCCGCCGGGGGCTGGGGGTGGGGTGGTCAAAACGGTGGTGGGTCGGGCAGCTGCGCGGGGGGTGATCGTGCTGGTGATGGGGGTGGTTGGGGTCGGTAGAAGACCGGTCCCTCGAACGTCATCGGAACACCTGGCAGGTCTGGGTCGAGATCGCGGGGTAGCGGCTGGGGTAGGTTGGGGGTGATCGGTTCACCGCGGGTGTGGTAGGTCTGTCCCAGCGGGCTAGTCCAGGTGAAGTGACCGGCTTGGGGTTGGGTGAGAGTCCAGCCGCCCTGGTGTTTCATCGTGTGATGACGTCCGCAGTTGGGCCCGCTGTTGGTAGTGACGGTGGGCCCGCCGCGGGCGTGATCACGGGTGTGATCCAGCTCGGTGGCAGCGGCGCGGCGCCGGCAGCCGATGCCCACGCAGTGGCGGTCGCGCATCTGGACATGGCGGCGCAGCGCAGCATGGGCGAAACGCCGATGCGGGTGGTGGTCTAGTGCGGCGCGGGCGTGGTCGCGATGTGTCCAGCTGGCGGTGATGCCAGCCAGGACCCGGGCCCAGGTGGGGTGCCCGGCGGCCAGCGCGGGAAACTGGTCCAGCATCGACACCGGGACGGCGATCTCCACGATTCCTCCGACACGGCCCCTGTGGTCACTGCGGTCGGACGGTCGGTGGGGGCGGCGGCGGGTAAGATCACCGTGGAGCAGGTATCCGTCACTGTCGACGATCGCGATGCGCCATTGGGCGTGGTGCTGGGCGGCGACGAGGTCCCTGGCGTCCGCGGCGGCAAGGGGTCCCCAGCCGGGCAGCTCCGCGGGATGCTCGTCGAGTCCTAGCAGGGTGGACAGTCTGACCCGCACCTCAATGCCATAGTGCACCGCGCGCCTCGTCGCGGTCTTACCCGGGCCGCCCGTACCGGATTTCTCGGCACCGGATTGCTGGTCAGACCCAGGTTGGTCGCACTCAGGCTGGGCGGACCTAGGT
>JBOHHF010000589.1:0-13860 GCA_050700495.1 Pseudonocardiaceae bacterium | reverse complement strand
CCTGAAATTTCTCATCACCCTTGATTGCCATACGTCATTTTTTCACGCGATCCAGAGCGTCGGCCGAAACGACATGCGACGCGTTGTTAGATTCACTCGATCGATTAGTTATTTCATTACGTCGCCTAAGTTCTGCGAGGCGTGGGCGAGCAACAAACAGCTCGTGCCCGCAAGGAAGAACAGCTCACGCACCTGCTGGAGGTATTGCCGACCGGTGGTCAATAACTCGAACGCCAGACTCCGTAGCCCAACCAGGTCACGAAACAGCGGAACCAGAGGGGCATGAACATAGTTGACCGCAACCCTGCCGATCTCACCCGTCAGATGATCCAAAGCAGACGCACTCACATTCGACGCCTCAGCCCAGCTAACAAATGCAAGAGACTCCCGCGCAGCCACGTGTACCTGCTCGTACCCTGCTGAGAAAGCACCGCTCGCCCCGGCCGGCGATGCGGATGCTCCGATGGCAGGATCCGTCGTTTTCCCATCATGAAGCAGTTGGTCAAACGCGCGGAGCGAGAGCCCGAACGCTTCGGCGATCCTGGGACGCTGCCAGGGCTGCGGCTCGTAGTCTCCCGCCTCCCAACGCGCCACCGTCGAGCGATCGACTCCCAGGCGCTCAGCCAGACGCTCTTGGGTGTACCCAGCCGCTCGGCGCGCGTGGGCAAAGGAACGACGCTTGACGACCATACTCAAAGACCTCCCGGACTCGCGACCCACACAGCCTAGCTCGGTCCTAGATCAGCAACGCTGTGCCATATCAACGCCACAAGACTGCGTCACAGACACGCTGTCCCCACGTGAGCCAACGAGATTGGCTTGCTGCCGCGGCCCAGGCCCAGGACGATAAGGAACCCAACCTCCTGGTCTAAGCCCGCCCCCGACGTGATATGGAAACCTGAGTCGTATCCCGAGGAAGCGATGTCTAATCTGTAATGGCTGGTTTACCTGAGGTGAGCTTCGCTGGCATCCTGGTCGCTGGCCCTGAATTGACCTTCATGTCTACTGGGATGCCAGTGGCGACCTTTACTGTAGCGGCCACCGACCGTAACTATCACACGACCACCGCGCAACTGGTAGCGGATACGGAAGTGACGTTCCTGCCCTGTACTATTTCGCACCAGACAGCCGAGAACGTTGCTACATCCCTCACTAAAAGTATGCGCGTGATGGTCACCGGTGTGCTCCGGCAACGCGCATGGCAAAGCCTGCAAGGCGACGCGCGCTACGCCTACGAAATCGCCGTCAGCGAAATCGGTCTTTCACTAGCCGGGCAACTCTGAAGCAAACACTTGCGGGCAGTTCGGTGGTATTCGTTGATCACGCCGCCGAGTACTCGGCCGCGTTGGGTCGGACCGCCGACTGGTGTGTCGGCGTCGTAGTCGGTGCCGCAATCCATGCAGGGTCGATAGCAACCGTACAGACCAACCCATTAGCGTCGTAATAGGATATCCGGTGGGTGGGTCAGAGGGGGTTCGGTTCGATATCGATGCGGCTGTAATCGAAAGTCCCCCGTTGGCCCCGATGCTCATCGATAATCACAGCGGCGAACAGGAACCGGAGCACTGCGTTCATCCGCTGGCCGTTGCTACTGGCGACCAACTGGTCCCAGGATGCGCGCGCGTTCGGCCCGACCAGACCGGCGAGGACTTCGACGGTAGGGCGCACCACGGTCTTGCGCCGCAGGGTAACGATGCGGTCCTCGACGGCCTTGCGCATCTGGCGGTACTCCCGGGTGGATAGCTCGCGGTGATCCCACATGTCCTTCAGCTCAGCAAGCTCCGCCTCATCGGCGCTGATCGCCGCCTCATCCGCTTCCGACAACGCGAGGGTCGCGATCGGTGCCCCGCGCACATCCAGCCGGGTCAGCAACTCGACGGCGGCGTCGGTGACGAAAGCTTCCAGCTTCAGGGCATCAATGCGCCGGGTGCACTGCGCCACCTGGCTGTCGTCTCGCCGGTTGCACGCGTAGTAGGGCTTGTGGTTGTTCGCGGCCCCTGCCATCGGCTTGGCGCATTTCTTGCACATCACCAGCCCCCGCAGCAGGTAAAACCGGAATGGCCGCGCATATGCAGAAGCTCGGTAGGCCCGACGATCTTGGGCCTCGGTCCAGGTGCCCCGATCGATGATCACTGGCCAGTTTCCGTCCCCGAAGTCCTGTCCCCGGAACACTCGGATACCGGTCACATGCCGCGACGACACCACCGCACGTACCGACTGCGGCGCCCAATGGCACCCCTCCGCGGTCGGCATCCCGCGATCGTTGAGGCGCCGGGCGATCTGGCGCAGGGTGTCTCCGTCCAGGTAGCGGGCAAAGACCTCCCGCACCACCTCCGCCTCACTCTCGATGATGGCCATCCCCCCCGGGGCGTAGCCGTAGGGGCGCTTCGCGCCGGTGTGCACCCGGCCTTCCCGCGCCCGGTCCTCCAGCGCATCTCGCAACCGCCGGGAGGTGTCGTCCGAGGATCGGCAGGCGTGTGCCACCTCTATCCGCAGGAAAAACCGGTCATCTGGGTTGGACAGGTCACGGCGGTTCGCCTGCCCATGCAACGTAATGTCGTGTTCCTCGGACAGGGCGAGCAGTTCTTCCAGGTCCCGGGGCTGGCGCATCAACCGGTCCGGGTGATACACGATCACATGTCGCACTCGGCCCAGCCGAATCGCCTCCAGCAACGCATCCCAGCCCGGACGGCTCCGGGACCGCTGCCACGCGGAGCGGTTGTTGTCCACGAACACACATCCCGGGACAATCACCAGCCCGAACCGGTCGGCGACCTCCCGGCATAACCGCTCCTGACGGTCCACCCCGGTCTGGTCCTCATCCCGGGCCTTGGAGATCCTGCAATAGATCGCCGCTGGCTGCCCCACCCACCTCGACACCCCACCATCCCGACCTCTCGCCCAAGACCTGCCACGCTGCCTGTTCTCCACAAGCTGTAGTGTATGAGCAAGTCATGGTCCGCTGAACTTGACCCGCCACGGCTCGTCGGTACGGCTCTCAGCGGCGGCGATGTGCGTCTGGAACTTCACCGCATCGGCACCCGCGTCGGCGATCGCGTCGACGAACGCATGCGCTGTGCCCAGACTGCCGTCGTGCGCCTGACCAACCTCACCGATCACCACGACACGGTGGTCCCAGTCGAGTATAGTCACGCTACGAATTTTTCATCTTCACGAATGGACTAAGATCGTGGCACGAACGATGATTAACGAGCGAATTGCTGCGCTCGGTTACAATTATTATGCGCAGGCCCTCCAACCGGTCGTGCAGTGCAACCTGTGTGGGCCCCGCGGCCGCGCGGTCGACGTCGCCAGCCGGGACCGCTACGGCTACCCGGCGACCTTCGTGGTGTGCCGGTGTTGTGGGCTCGGTTACCTCTGCCCGCGGCTGAGCGCTACCCAATACACACACTTCTACTCCGAGATCTATCGCCCACTGGTGTCGGCCTACCACGGCCGCCGCATCGACGCCGAAACCGTGCAGGTCGACCAGCGCGACTACGCCGCCGAGCTGGCCGAGTTCCTGCTCCCGCAGCTGCCGTCATCGCCGCACACGATTCTTGACGTCGGCGGCTCAACGGGAGTGGTCGCCAGGGTACTGGCCCAACGGCTGAACGCACGGGCGACTGTCCTCGATCCGTCGCCTGACGAACTCGCGGTCGCGCGGGCCGCCGGTATGGAGACGGTCGCCGGGCTCGTGGAAGACTTCGATCCCGGTGCGCGCAGGTGGGACCTCGTGCTGCTGTGCCAGACGATCGACCACCTCCTTGACGTCCGCGGCACGCTGAGGGCGCTCCGCAGGATGACCGCCGACGGCGGCCGCGCGTTCGTCGACATCGTCGACGTCGACATCCTGCTACGCCGGACCGGCAGCATCGAGCAGGTAGTCAAGATCGATCACCCCTACTACCTGACCCGTCCGACTGCAGCGGCGTACTTCGCCCTCGCCGGTTTCACCATCGTCGCCGAGCGGGTGTCCGACGACGGACATCGAGGCTTCGTGCTCGCCCCGGGACAGTGCACCGAACCCGACTGGCCGGCACTACAGGCCAGCGCAGCGGATTTCCTGGCCCGGGTCAGCTGACCCGGGCGGGGGCGGCGGCGTCGAGTTCGATGCGGATGGCGGTGGCCAAGGACTCCACGCCGAGGCTTTCGCGGGCGCGGGTGAGGACCCCGGTGTCGAGGTCGCGGTAGACGTCGCGGACATCGGCGCCGTCCTCAAGCCACAGGTCCAGCCGCAAGACGGGGGTGGCGGTGGTGCCGACCATGCGGGCGCGGGCACGGTTGACGCCGGTGACGGTCTCGGCATCAGCGCGCAGCGCGTCGGCGATCGCCGAGGCGTTCACTTCGAGCCAACTGTCCGGGCTGGGATCGAGGAGAAGATTGGGGCGGCGTTCGGGCTTGACAGCCCGTGCGGCCCAGAGCAGCCCGAGGATGAGCAGGACCACGCCGGAGGCGATGGCCACGCCGCGGGCGAGGGTCTGGTGGGTGCGCAGGGTGTCCAGGGCGATGGGATCGAGTACCGAGCGCGCGGCGCGGCCGGCACCGAGCAGGCTGGAACCGACGACGAGGGCAGCGGCGCCGGCGGCCAAGCTCAGTAGTCCGATCAGCCCGACCAGGGTGCGCTGGGCGCCGGCCGCGCGGGCGGCGGCCTTGCCGGCGGCCGTAGTCGCAGGGGTGCTCATGCCGGCTTCTCGGTGTTGCTTACGGCCACCGACACCTTCGGGGTGTGAGCCAGCGGCAACTCGGACAGCAAGGTGTGCACGGCGTCAGCGATGCCGGGTGCGGCGAGGTCGGCGGGTCGTCGACTGGCGGCCCGCACCGAAACCTTCCGGGGGGTGGCGGTGACCGAGGCAGAGGCAACGTGGTCGAGCTCGCGGACCCGGTGGCCGACCAGCCGGGCCAGCGACCGAGGAGAAGTGGTGACGGTGATCTCGGGCGCGGGCTCGATCAACCGCACTTCGCGACGACCGGCCCGCAGCGCCAGCACGACGAGCAGCAGGCCGGCGACGATCAATCCGGCGGCGATGAGGCGGACCGCGGTGGAGGTCCAGGTCCACCCCTGCAAGGTCGCCTGCCACGCTGGCCAGGGCAGCACCAGCGGGCCGTCGGCGGGCCGCCCCCAGGCCCAGATGATCTCCAGCGCAATGAACCCGCCGACCGCGGCCACGGTCAGGCCGAGCAACGGGGACAGCACGCGTAGCAGGGTCCTCATCGGATGCCTTCCTGGCCGGAGGCCGTTAGCGCAAGCGAGAGCTGGGTTCGGGCAGCAGAGCGGTGACGGTCACGGCGATCGAGCGAACCTGGTAGCCGGTGATCCGCCGCACCTCGTCGTCGATCCTGCTGCGCAGTTGATTCACGGTGGAGCGCACCGCGCCGGGGTAGCACAACGCCAGCTCTAACCGCAGGTCCACCAGCTGACCAGTGACGCTGGCCTTCGCGCTGGCTCCGGTGCTGCCCATGCCGACCCCGGCCACGGTGCGCCGAGCGGGCAGGGTGCCTGGCGTCAGGTCGGCGGTGCGCTCGGCGATCTTGCGTAGGACCGACGGGGCGATCCTCAGCCGGCCCCGCTCGTCCGGGTCGACGGCGGTGCGCGGTTCCGGGGTAGCGGGTGTGGCGCTGGTAGCCAGCGTCATCGATCCCGTCCCTTGCCACTGAGGACCTGACCGAGGTCGAGCTCCCCGTCGAGGACCCGGCCGACGAGCAGTCCGATCGCCCCGAGCACCAGAGCGAGCAGGAAGCCGCTGAAGCCGCCGATCGCGCCGGCTAAGCCCAGTATGAGCCCGGTGAGCAGGCCGATGGTTGTCGCGTTCATCTGGTTGTCATCTTCATTTGGGGGACCTTCCGTGCTGCGATGAGAAGTCAGAGGTCGGTGTCGGACCGTCAGTGATCACGTCGTTGATGGTCAGGTCGATCACCCTGAACCCGGTGACCGCAGTGATCATCCGCCGCAGCTCGGTGGCGAGCTGCGGCAGCGGGGTGCCGAGGCGGGCGACGACGGAGACCTCCACCGGCTCACCAGGCTCCCCCACCCGCACCCCCACCACTCGGCGGCCCGGTAGATAGCAGGCAATGGTGCCGAACGGGCCGCCGTCCAGGTCAGCCACCGCGGGGTGGGCACGCACCGCCGCGGCGACGGCCTCGGCGAGCTGACCGGAGTCCGGCTGCTCGGACCGGTGAGCGATCATTCCACGCGCGCCACCGGGGTGGCGGCCACCTCGCCGCCGTCGTCGCTCGCGATGTGAATGTCGTTGACCGCGATGTTGACCTCGATGACCTCCAGGCCGGTCATCCGCTCGACGGCACCGATGACGTTACGGCGTACTGCCTTGGCGAGGTCCACGATGGACGCGCCGTACTCGACGATGAGGTCGAGGTCGACCGCGGCCTGCTTCTCGCCGACCTCAACCGTCACCCCGGAAGCTTGTGAGGCGCCGGCGCTGCCCGGGATACGCTCGCGGATCTCGCCAAACGCGCGGGAGAACCCGCCGCCCAACGCGTGCACCCCGGAGATCTCACGCGCGGCGATCCCGGCGACCTTCTGCACCACCGAGGACGCGATGGTGGTCTTGCCCTGCGAGGTGTCCTCGGCCAGCCGGCTCGGGGACGACGATGCGCCGCCGGTCCGGGCCGCCGCGGCCGGGGAGCCAGACGACGGAGTAGGGCTGCTGGTGGTGTCTGCCATGACCGAAGTTCTCCTTAGTTCTGAATTGAGGCTTTCTGCTGGTAAGACTAGTTATCCGCCGTCGAACCCGGGAGTGCTCCGGGTCGGACGGCGGCGAGGAGGACGCCGAAGGTCGGTAGGCGATCCAGGTCAGGTGGGCGGCGCGGCGCCCTGGTCCGTCGGCGCCTCTCTGCGGGATGAATGGCCAGTACGGGGCGGGGTGCCCGGCCGGGTGGTGTGGAGTGTGGGCCGTTAGGCCGTGCCCCGTTGGGTGACTCAGTCCTTGAAGATGTTCTTGGCCGCGTCCTTGACCTTCTCGCCGGCCTGCTTGATATTGGCCTTACCCTGGTCGCCCTTGCCCTCGGCTTCGAGCTGCTCGTCGTCGGTGGCCTTGCCGGTGGCCTCCTTGCCCTTGCCTTTCAGCTCCTCGGCCTTGTTCGAGATCTTGTCTCCAGTACTCATCGGTTAACGCCCCTTTCGTGCGGGATGTGCCCCGTCTCGGCGACACGGTGTGGGTGGAGTCGTCGTGGGTGGAGTCGTCGTGGGTGGACCTCGATGGTTAAGTAGCCAGCACCGAGGAGAACTCACGCGCCCAATCGGGTGATCTCCGACACAGTGCACCGACACGACACAGTGCACTGACACGCGGGGTGGCGCTGTGCACGCACGGGGGCCACCGCGGAACTGGTAGCGCCACCGGTTGCGGCCCGGGCGCTCCCGGCGGGCGCACTGCAGTCGACCCAGGCGTGCGCAACCAGCATGGTGACGATCCGTCGGACTACCCAGTCTTCGATCGCGAGTTCATGCTGATCACGTTAGAGACCAACTCTCGGGGTTCTTCGAAGTAGTCCATTGCAATAACGCCGATGCGCCCTTCCGCGGATGCGGAAAGATAGTCATTGAGACGGGGATTTATTGTATCCGAGTAGCCGCTAGCCTTCAGGGTGACAGCGCTGGAAAACGTGATATAAAGATCTTCAAGATCACCGCTTCTTGCTTTTTCTATATGCCCGACAATGAGGTCGTACTTGTGGTCAGGATCGCTATAGTGGTCTTCGACATCATATACCGGAGGCACCGCTTCTCTGGGATTCCCGTTCTCATCCTCACTACTCCTCGTGGTAGTATCATCCAGCCAATAGGTTACATCGAATCCCATACCTCGGCTACCCGGGAATCTGCGCAGCAAGACGATTTTACCGCGAACGGCTCCCAATGTCGTTGCGGGCGTGAACGCCGGCGAGGTAGTCATAGAACGACCGCCAGGAGGGGAGGCGGCGAAATTGTAGAACAGCGGTGCCGTCCCCACCTGTTCCCATGTCTGCTCTTCGAATTCATCTTCAAATGATCGCGTATTGTCCCAGGATTCGCGCTCTCCCCTCGACAACCTCCCAAGGATTTCAGATGGAGCGGCATCTCCGAGTGAGCTATCGAATCGGTCTTCTGCTTTGACTGACATCAGGATGGCTTCGGAAGGGTACCGCACAAGAAAGTTGGCGCAAATCTCCAGGACATCCTTGTAGCTTTTCCCCATGTATATGGCATCATGATGGACGAGAAGGTCATCCTGGTAGTACGCGAGCCTGATGTCAAGAAAGCGAATCCCCGCGTTCAACTGCTCGGGAAGGTCCAGGTTCTGCGTCTTCGCAAATCCCAACGGACCGTCGATGCAGGCAGAGTCATGAGTTCCAGGAATGCTCAGCGCCGTCACTGGAACATCATCAGGAATGTCGCCCATCCAAGAACCGAGGAAAATGATCTCACCCGTCGCGTCCTCCTGGCCGGCCACCTCCAAACCATGCCCCGGGTGCTTGTTGCCGGCGAGTTTGCCGGCGGCCTGTTTGGCCTTGCCCGTCAGCTCCTCAGCCTTCTTAATAATCTTGTCTCCCATACCCATCGGGATAATTCCTTTCGTGTGGAAATATGCCCCCGGTCTCGGTCGTAACGCCCGGGTGGAGACGCTGCGACCGGAGCCGGCCATAACAGTCTCGATGAGCTAGGAGCCCGTCGCCCGGGAAGAACTCACGGACCCGATCGGGTGGCCTCCGACGCCGTCGGCCGGCCGGCGTAAGCGGCTGGCTGATCGGACGGCTGCGATTCGGGTGTCCTGGCCAGTGGCGGCACCGTCCCCGTGGCACAATCATGACCTGATCAGGTGTCCTGCGTCATGGCCGCCGGGAAGGGGCGCTCTGATGCCGACCACGGCGCGTCGCGGGCTATGACCGACGCCAGCACGGTCGAGAGCCCCGCCACCGTGATCGCAGCGGAGGAGCTCGATGACCTGACCTTGGTGGTGCGGGCGCAGGAGGGCGACATGCGTGCCTTAGAGGCACTGGTGCGCCGTCACCAACGCCAGTTCTACCGGCTGGCGGTGCGCCTGCTGGGTAACCGCAGCGACGCCGAGGATGCAGTGCAGGAAGCGTTCGTCGCGGCGTGGCGACAGCTGAGGGGGTTCCGGGGGGAAGCGGCGTTCTCCTCATGGATGTATCGGATCGTCACCAATCGCTGCGTCATACTGTTGCGCAGACGGCGGCCCGTCCTACGCCTGGACGACGTGCGTGAACAACCCGACCCGGCTGGCGCCTCACCCGAGCACGCCGCCGAGACGCAGGACCGCGCTGCGGCGCTGCAGCGGGCCCTGCAGGATCTATCAATCGATCAGCGGACCTGTTGGGTACTGCGCGAAATGCACGAGTTGAGCTACGAGGACATCGCGGCCATCGTGGATGCCAGCCCGGACGCGGTTCGGGGCCGGTTGCACCGAGCCCGGCGCACATTGGCGGAGGTGATGAAACCGTGGCGGTGAACGGGACCCAACCGCAGCACGACGTCGCCCTGCTGGCCTGCGGTCGCGACGCGGCCACGGTGTGGGAGCGGGCCGCAGCCGGGCACCGAAGCATCCACGCTCGCGATTGCCCGCACTGCCAGGCGGTCGCCGAGGACCAACGTCTGCTCGCGACGGCTGTTACCGCGCTAGCCGATGAAGCTCTCGAACCACCCCCGTCGCTGGTGGAGCGGGTGATGGGTGCCGTGCTCGCCGAGTTACGGCCCGCCCACTATCTGCCGCTGCCCACCCGGCACGGCCACGCCCGCATCGACCACGCTGCCGCCGCCGGACTGCTGCGCCATGCGGTGGATCAGATGTCGGCGCTGCGCGTCCGCAGCTGCCAGGTCCATCTCACTGAAACATCCGACGCTACTGGGACGTCCGACGCTGACGACACCAGCGGTGCCGGGCTCGCCGCCAGGTCTCCAACGGCCCGGGTACACATCACCGTCACCGCCCGGTTCGGCACCGACCTGCTCAGCGCCACGGCCCGCGTCCGGCAGATGATCCTCGCCGCCGCCAAGGACCTTCTCGGCCTGCCCGTCACGACCGTCGACGTCGACGTCGTCGATGTCTTCGAAACCCAGCCCGGCGCACACACTGATGCCGGCGCAGGCTCGGCGAGCTGACAAAGGACCCGCGATGCCCTCTTCCGCCACCCCGCCAAACGGCGCACCAACTCACCCGCACCTTAATGTCAGCGACATCGTCGTGGCCCGCGTCGCCGCCTACCACGCCTGCCGGGTACCCGGGGTCCTCAGGCTGCGTCCTAACCTGGCCCAGAGCATGGCCAGTATCGCCACCCGGCTGTTTACCTCACGTGACGGCGAACACCGGATACCGACCGACGGTGTCACCGCCGTCGTCGAGGACGGTCGTGCCGAGATCAGCATCGCCCTGGTCACCCGGTGGGGACGCAACTGCCGCGACATTGCCGAACATGTCCAGGACCAGGTCGCCGAGCAGGTCCGCGCATACACGGGCCTACCCGCCACGGTCAGCATCACCATCACCGACGTCGACTACGCCGGTTGACGAGTGGGTGAGCCCGGGTAACGGGCGGTCGCTGTACGATTTGATCTGGGCACTCCCTGTCTTCTCTTCGTCCCTGTCTTCAGGAGGCACCGACGTGCCTGAACGTCGCAAGAAGATCTGCGTCGTCGTCGCCAGCCGGGCCAATCTGGCGCGAATTACCACAGTTCTTGAGGCCGTGCGCGACCACCCTGCCCTGGAACTGCAGGTGATCGCCGCCGCGTCAGCACTGCTCGATCGCTTCGGCAACGCGGTGAACGTACTCGAGGAGGCGGGTTTTGCGCCCAACGCCAAGATTCGCTTCATCATCGAGGGTCAGACGCCGGCGACGATGGCGAAATCAACCGGGCTCGGCCTGCTGGAGTTGCCGACCGCGTTCGAGCGGCTCGAACCCGACATTGTCGTCACAGTTGCCGACCGCTTCGAGACCATCGCGACGGCCATCGCCGGCGCCTACATGAACATTCCCGTCGCCCACACCCAGGGCGGTGAGGTCTCGGGATCGATCGACGAGAGCGTCCGGCACGCGATCACCAAGTTGTCCCACATCCACTTCCCGGCCACTGAGCTCAGCGCCCGCCGCATCATCGCCATGGGCGAAAATCCGCAGTACGTGTTCAATCTCGGCTGCCCGGCGATCGACCTCGCCGCCCGTACCCGCCCGGGCACCCGCCGCGACGCACTGATCGACCACTGCGACGCTGATTCACCGATTGACCCCGAGCAGCCCTTCCTGCTGGTGATGCAACATGGCGTCACCACCGAGTACGGCCACGGCCTCGACCAGATGGCCGCGACGTTGCAGGCGATCTCGTCGATGGGGATGCAGGCGCTGGTCTTCTGGCCGAACGTGGATGCCGGCAGCGCCGAGGTCGCCACCGGCATCCGGCAGTTCCGCGAGCAGGGTCTCGCCGATCGCTGCCACTTCTTCCGCAACCTACCGCCCGAGGGCTTCACCCGGCTGATGACGCATTGCGCCTGCATGATCGGCAACTCGTCGGCGGCGCTGCGCGAAGGCGCCTACCTCGGCACGCCGGCGGTCAGCATCGGCACCCGCCAGCGCAACCGCGAGTGCGGCCCCAACGTCGTGTTCACCTCGCATGACCCACTCGACATCGCCGAAGCGGTCCGCGCCCAGATCACACACGGCCGCTACGAGCGAAGTGACCTGTTCGGTTCCGGCACCGCCGGGCGCGACATCGCCGACGTGCTGGCCACAGTGACTCCTCCGGTGCAGAAGCGACTGCACTACGATTCAGCCACCCTGCTGGGCGACCGCGCCACCGTATAGCCGATGCGCAGACGACGATCACTGGCAGCTGGGCATCAATTCGCGGCAGTGAGGTGCGCCCGGTTGTGGAACCTGAGAGCGTCACGGATCTGTTTCACCTGTCCCGGTGAAAGACGGGTGGGCAAGCCGCACCCGAAGTACGACATCACGTTGCGCCGGTCAGGATCGAGCTGGTAGGTGTGCGTCTGGTTCTGCCCGCTCGGCAGCCTCGCGAAGAACGTCACAGTGATCGGGAGCGGGTCGCTGCATGCGTCCAAGCCGGCCGCTGTGAAGATGGCAGTGGACCCGGCGTCGGCCGGGGTATCGAGGATGCTCCTCGTGGCTCCTCCCAGCGCACCCACGGTGAACGAGGCATCCCCGTCCAGCGCCTCGAGCCCCCGTTCGATGACATTCGGGTGTCGTCGCCTGCCGGCACGTTGTAGGCGTAACCCCATTCACAGGCGTACCGGTCGTAGTCGCTCAGAGGGGTGCGCAGCACCCGGACTCGGTGCCGGTCGATGCCCTGAGCGCGTTGCTCCCGCAGAAAGTCCAACCAGCGGCCCTTCCGCTCCCTGTCCGGGGCAGGCTCCCCGGACAGGTACCGCGGAAAGTCACCCCGATCGGTAGGCACGTCGTAAGCCGGCAGCGTCTCCAGCCGGAACAGGCTGCGGGTGGCGTGACGCAAGTAGGCGCCCAGTTCGCTCTCGTTCAGCATCAGGTCACCTCCGGGAGTAGGGCAGCCGAACTCGGTTCGCACTCGGAAGCGCCGTAGGTGATCTACGCGGCATTGGTTTAGCGCGGATTTCCGCGCAGCTCATCCGGCGCAACCCCAGCGGCTGGGGGCATGTTCCAGCCGCGGGTCGAGGACCGTTGAGCTTGGGGAACGTAGCTGCATTGATCGCAGCCAGATCGACGCAACGTGATGGGCGGGAGGTCTTCACCGCACCGGCGCAGGTCAACCAGCGCCGCTATGAGGCTCTGCGCGGGTTCTTCGTCGAGGGCCTGACCACGCCCAGGCCCGGGGAACGCTTCGGCTACACCCGGTGGGCGATGGTGAATCTGGTGCGCGAGTACCGGGCCGGGAAGCTGGAGTTGTTCGCCCCGCCCCGCAAACCCGGACCGCCGCCGGGGGTGGCTCCGGCCGAGGACCGCGCCCGCGGCCGGGTGATCGAACTACGCCGGGACGGCCTGTCGACCTATGAGATCTCCGCGCGCCTGGGCGCCGAAGGCACCCCACTCAACCGCACCAGCGTGGGTGAGATCCTCGCCGAGGAAGGATTCGGGCGGCTGCTGCGCCACCCAGCCGAAGCGGCCAGCACCGCGGTGGCCACCCCCGGCCGCGACACCCGGCTCCCCAAGACCGCCGCACTGGACTTCGCTACCTGGCCGGCCCGGTGCGACACGGCCAAGGCCGGCCTGTTGCTGCTGGTGCCCGACCTCATCGCCCTCGACCTGCCCGCCCTGGTCGCTCAGGCCGGCTATCCCGGCACCCGGGTCGTGCCCGCCACCAGTTGGCTGCTGTCACTGCTGGCGTTGAAACTAACCCGGACCCGGCGGTCTCCCATGTCGATGACCTGCTGCTGAGCGACCCGGCCGCCGCACTGCTGGCCGGCTTGACCACGTTGCCCAAAAAGACCGCGCTCACCGACTACTCCTACCGCACCAGCCATGACCACCAGCGCGCCTTCCTCTCCGCCCTGGACACCCAGATGATCGCCCACGGGCTCGCCACCAGCGAGGACGCGATCTTCGACCTGGACTTCCACGCCATCATGGCCTGGGGTGCCGACCCCGCCCTGGAAAAACACTACGTACCCACCCGCTCGCAGCGCTCCCGCTCGGTGCTGACCTTCTTCGCCCAAGACTCCGGCACCCACAACCTCGTCTACGCCAACGCCGACATCTCCAAAGCCACCCAAAACCGCGAGGTCATCGCCTTCTGCGACCACTGGCGCAACGCCAGCGGCAAAGACCCACACATGCTGGTCATGGACCAGAAGGTCACTACCCAGCCCGTGCTCGCCGAACTCGATCAACGCGGCATCAAGTTCCTCACCCTGCGGATGC
>JBOHHF010000588.1:0-9437 GCA_050700495.1 Pseudonocardiaceae bacterium | reverse complement strand
TCGTCTCCACCGCCTCATAAAGACCACACAATTTCGGGCGGCCGACCTTCTTATTCCACGGACCCGGCAAAGCATCATTCACCCGGTTCACGAGTTCCTGCATCTGCGACATCATGAGACCTGTAGTACGATGGTAGCGCAACGGTTCCCCCGGAAGCGAGAATTCCTTGGTCAGAACTCTCGTATTCTTTCGCGGGAACCGTTGCTTTCTGTTGCGACACGCCGAGTGGGCGATCACTCAGTCTGAACCGACTTTTGAATAATGTTCTTGGTGTCAATCTTTGCGAGATAATCGACAGCTGCGCCGATGATCTCATGGAAGGTCCTCGCCACGCCGCCAGAGCGTGCTGCACGTAACGCGTGGCGAGCCCACCAGTCATGCCACTCTTCCTCCCATGCAACCGTTTCAGCCTCCCCTGCAAGTGCAGGGACCGTGCGCGTTATGTCTAAGGCGGCGACGGCGGTGGTATCGGAATTTCGATTAGGGAGCTCTCCTCGTGAAGAAATGCATTTCAGTTTTCACTCAACCACTCCAGCAACGGCAGGAGATACCAATGTGCGCTCTGTAGCACTTCCCCTTGGTCCACATGGGCGCAGAGGTTTTGGCCGTCCACCCACAACTGGAACGCCCCCACGACGCGGCGTCCTCGCGGTCAGCGCCGACGCCCGCGTCGGGATCCGGCATAAGGGATCCGAGCGGCGAACGTTTCCGTGCTACCGGCGAATCGTTCACATTTAATGGTCATCTTTGGCGCCGCCTCTTCGCTCTAACCTGCAAGCCCCGGGTAACGCGGCGCCGTATGCGCAGGTCAGAACTGTTGCACCCGAGAGCGTGCGGTCCGGCTACCGTGCCTGCTGCCGGGTGTCCGGCTTCGAGACCACCCGAGGATGCTTGACGCCAAGCGCAGCGAGCGAGAAGGCGGACCTAGATCGTGACGATGTCTGTGAACCAGCGGATCGCTGATGAGCTTGGCGTGCCCGAGCGGCAGGTACGTGCCACCGTCGGCCTGCTCGATGGTGGCGCCACCGTGCCGTTCGTCGCCCGATACCGCAAGGAAGTGACCGGCGGACTGGACGACGTGCAGCTGCGCATCCTGCAGGAGCGGCTGCAGTACCTGCGCGAGCTGGAGGAGCGCCGAACGGTGATCCTCGACTCGATCCGCGAGCAGGGCAAGCTCGACGACGCGCTCGAGGCGCGGATCATGGCGGTCGACACCAAGGCACGGCTGGAGGACCTTTACCTGCCCTACAAACCCAAGCGGCGCACCAAGGCCCAGATCGCCAGGGAAGCCGGGCTGGAGCCGCTGGCCGAGGGCCTGCTCGCCGATCCGACCCAGGATCCACAGGTCACCGCCGCGGGATACGTCGATCCTGAGAAGGGCGTGCCGGACGCCGCGGCCGCACTCGACGGGGCGCGCGCCATCCTGGTCGAGCGATTCGCCGAGGACGCCGACCTCATCGGGCCGCTACGCGAGCAGATGTGGTCGCGGGGCCGTCTGGTCTCGCGGGTGCGCGACGGTCAGCAGGAGGTCGGTGCCAAGTTCGCCGACTATTTCGACTTCTCCGAGCCCTTCACGAAGCTGCCCTCGCACCGCATTCTGGCGCTGTTCCGCGGCGAGAAGGAAGGAGTCCTGGACCTTTCTCCGGAGCCGGAGCCGGAACCCGGAGCCGTCGGAGCCGCCGGGGTCGCTGGCATCGCGCCTGCCCGAAGCCGCTACGAGCAGGCGATCGCGACGCGTTTCGGCGTCGACGATCGCGGTCGTCCTGCCGACCGCTGGTTGGCCGATACCGTGCGCTGGGCCTGGCGAACCCGGATCCTGCTGCATCTGGGCATTGATCTGCGCATGCGGCTGCGCCAGGCCGCTGAGGACGAGGCGGTGCGCGTCTTCGCCGCCAATCTGGGTGACCTGCTGCTCGCCGCGCCGGCGGGCAACCGCCCGACCATGGGCCTTGACCCCGGCTACCGCACCGGAGTCAAGGTGGCGGTCATCGACGCCACCGGCAAGGTGGTCGCCACAGAGACCGTGTACCCCCATGTTGCCCCAAAGAATATGGCTCAGCGTCGGTGGGACGAGGCGCTGGCCGTGCTCACCCGCCTTGCCCAGAAACATCATGTGGAGCTGGTCGCGATCGGCAACGGCACCGCCTCGCGGGAGACCGACAAGCTCGCCGGGCAGCTGATCAAGCAGCTGAGCATCACCAAGGCCGTGGTGTCGGAGGCCGGCGCTTCGGTGTACTCCGCGTCGGCCTACGCCTCCCAGGAGCTGCCCGAGCTGGACGTGTCGTTGCGCGGCGCGGTGTCGATCGCGCGCCGGTTGCAGGATCCGCTCGCGGAGCTGGTCAAGATCGACCCCAGGTCGATCGGCGTCGGCCAGTACCAGCATGATCTGCCCGAAGCCGCGTTGTCCCGTTCGCTGGACGCGGTGGTGGAGGACTGCGTGAACGCCGTCGGCGTCGACGTCAACACCGCGTCCGCTCCGCTGCTGCGGCGGGTGTCGGGCATCACCGGTGGGCTCGCCGAGAACATCGTGGCGCATCGCGACGCCCATGGCGCTTTTCGCACCCGGCGAGCTCTGGCCGACGTTCCGCGTCTGGGTCCCAAGGCATTCGAGCAGTGCGCCGGCTTCCTGCGTATTCCGGGCGGTGACGACCCGCTGGACCGCTCCGGTGTGCACCCCGAGTCCTATCCGGTGGTGCGCCGCATCCTTGACACGGCGGGTGGCGACATCACCACGTTGATCGGCAACGCCGCGGTGTTACGGGCGTTGCGACCGGCCGACTTCGTCGGTGTCATTTCCGGGGCCACCATCGGCCTGCCCACTGTCACCGACATTCTCGCCGAGCTGGAGAAGCCGGGCCGAGACCCGCGACCGGCGTTCGCGACCGCGACCTTCGCCGAGGGAGTCGACAAGATCTCCGACCTCAAGCCGGGCATGGTGCTTGAAGGCGTGGTCACCAACGTCGCGGCGTTCGGCGCGTTCGTCGACGTGGGCGTGCATCAGGACGGTCTGGTGCACGTCTCGGCGATGGCCAAGACGTTCGTCAAGGACCCGCGCGAGGTGGTGAAGCCGGGCGACGTCGTGCGGGTCAAGGTGCTCGACGTGGACGTGCCACGCAACCGCATCGGGCTCACCTTGCGGCTCGACGACAGTGTTCCCGACAACCCAGTTTCTGACAAACCTGCCGAGAACCAGCCCACCGAACGGCGCGGCTCCGGGCGTCCCAGCCAGCAGAGCTCGCCGAAGCGTCCGCAGCCTCGCGACCGCGGGGGTCGGGACAAAGCTACCGCCAACCGCACACCGGCTGGTGGAGCGCTCGCCGACGCACTCCGCCGCGCCGGCTACGACCAAGGCTCCAGCGGCACCACCCACTGACTTCAGGCGAGGCGCTGGTGGCGCGCTGCTCGGGAGGGGTCCCGAACTGTTCGAGTACAAACTTGGACTGTGCATCTGGTGACACTTCGAGACGGCTGTGAACCAGGCCGGCAGCGATGACGACCGCCACCATCAGTGACGTTTCCGCCGACGCCACCGACATCGCGACTGACCTGTTGCGGAGGATCGGTGAAAGGGATCCGGCGGTCTGGGATGAAATCCTCCGCCGGTACGGCAAGTTCGTTTCCGCGACGGTGCAGACGTTTGGGCTGCAGGAGGCCGACGCACTCGACGCGATGCAGATGACCTGGATGCGGCTGGCCGAAAACGCCGACCGGGTGCAGTTCCCTGAGCGGCTGTCCGGGTGGCTGGCGACCACTGCCCGCCGCGAATGCCTGCGTATCCTGCGTCAGGCCAAGCTCGGACCACATCTCACTGACGTAACGTCAAAAGCTGTCTCCGACCCCTCGGCGGGTCCCGAGCAGCACGCCATCAACGCTGACATCACGCGAACGCTGCAGAAATTCATCGACGAGTTACCGCCGCTCCAGCGGACCCTGATAAGACTGCTGTTCACCGACAATCCTTGCTCCTACGGCAAGCTCTCCCGCATTGTCGGAATCCCCCTTGGCGGGATCGGGCCCACTCGGGCGCGGGCCTTGCAACAGCTGCGCGACAAATTCAACGAACACGAGACGAACCCCGGCGCCTGACGATGAAAACCCACTCACGCTACGGGAGGCTGTTCGAGGACGGTCAGGTCCGGTGGCACGAGGGTGGTCGACTGCACGAGTTCCTTCAACAGGTTGTCGTTCAGCGCATTGCCGACCGGCTCACCGACCTCCTCCCGGGTCAGACCGGTGACGCCATCCCGGGACAGCCGGGTCCGAACCGAGACGATGATGTGCTCGACTCGTTTGACCGTCCATCCGGCCTCGGGTTGCAGTTCGGCGAGCTGGTCGGCCGCTTGCCGCCACGACAGTGGGTGCGGGTGTGCTTCGTGTAACAGGTACTGCTGCCCCAGCACGATCAGGGCAAGTCGCTCGTCCTTCTGCAACCGCCACACCCTCGGCCGCTGGGTGGGATCACGGTGTCGTGGCGACGGACGTCGCCCGCCGGGTCCCGTCACGTACAGCTCGAGGAGATGTTCCCGCCCGCCGGAGCCCGGTACGAAAATCGGCGTGTACCCCTCGGCGAGCGGCACCGGCTCCTCGTCGGGGGACAACATCCGGGAACCCGGTAGCCGCAGTGGGCGCCGCCCGGTGTTGCTGACGCGCCACTGGCCCCGGTGGTGGGTCAGCAGGCCGTGTTGCCGGCTCACCTGCTGGTCGTCCTCGCCCACACAGACGTGCACCTCCGGCCGGTTGCGTCCGAACAGGATCGTGCGACCCTGCCGCGGCTTCATCGCGATGCCGCCGACGAGGGAGAGTACGAAGATCGTGCCGGGTGCCGACGGCGGCACCCCCAGAGCCAGGCTGCCGTGCGCTGCCGGGAGCGGCTGACCGTCTGCCTCGTCCACACCGACCTCCGTGAAGCCCACCGTGAATCTGGTAGACCGCATGCGTCCCGCCTGACCGCGGTGACGGGCCGGGGGCTATCCCGGCCGGCTACGGTCAGCGGGATAGTGGCAGTTTAGCCGCCGCGGCTGCCAGCAGTTCGCTGACCGGCCCGCACAACTGGTCCGCGGGCTGCGGGCCGTTGAGGTCGATCTTCAGCAGTTCCTCGAACGGCTGCCCGTTGGCATCGAAGTCTGTCCGATTGACCACCTGCGCATCACATTCCGTGGCACCGTCTTCCGACGTGAGGTAGGAGTCGCGATCGCCGAGCTTCCCCTTCGTGGTGCGCCCCCTGGTAGCTGGGGGTCCCGGTTCGTGTCGATCGAAGTACAGGAGTACCGACTGCTTGCTGGCGCTGTTTGTCCAGCGACACTTCCAATTCCCGAAGTCGGCCTCGGGATTGCTGAAATCGGCACCGAGAACCCGGGTGAGGGTGGTGGAGTCCAGCAGCGCGCAGGCGTCCATTCCGGCCAACGACGCAGCGTCGGCCGGCACGGCTCGCCGGGGAACCGCGCCTCTGCCGAGCACGGTGACCGCGTGGCCGGTGGCGGCGTCGGCCATGGCACACAGGTCCGTCGAATCGGGCCCGCGATTGAGCTTGGCGGTGATCGCGACACGATTCTGGTCGGCCAGCACCACCGTCCGGACGCAGCGGTCACCATTTCTGGGCTGTGGAAAGACCCGAAACGGTTCCGCTTTCTCGACCTTTCCCTCTAGCGGCGCCGGCTTGTCGAGCCGCGCCTCGACGTCCACCTGAGCGCCATCGCTCAAGGTCACGATGACGTCACACCGACTGAAGCTGCCGTAGGCCGTCTCCCGGACGGTGTCGCCGAATCGGGAGAGGGCGACAGTGTCGGTCAGCGCGCAGGGGTCAGCCGTCCGCGGATCGCCGAGGACTGCCAGCGGGGTGGCGGGCGTCGAAACACCTGGGCGAAACACCAGCAGCCCGGCCACGGTCGCCAACGCGACGACGCACGATCCGGCGATGACCACGGCGCGCCGCCGGGAACGCCGCCGGGCCGCGTCCCCGATCGGCCACCGCCATGTCTCCAAGCCCTCGTCGCCGGTCGTGGCGAGTTCCTGGAGCAGCTGCCGGGCCGAAGCGGCACCGGGCCGCTGCGCCGGATCGGGTTGCAACAATGCGGACAGCACCGGAGCGAGCGGCCCGGCCCGGCGAAACGGCAAGAGGTCACCCGCCGCGGCCCGGCGCAGCACGAGCAAGGGGTTGTCGGAGGTGCCGAACGGAGGGATGCCCTCGACCGCGGCGAACAAGGTGGCCCCGAGGGCGAAGACGTCTGATGCCGCGGTGGGTTCCTGCCCGTCGGCGACTTCCGAGGCGAGGAAGGCCACCGTCCCGCTGATCACGCCGGAATCGGTCAGCGTCACGTCGCCGAAGATCGGGCGCGAGATCCCGAAGTCGGTCAGCTTGGCGGTCCCGTTCTCGGTGACCAGTATGTTGCCCGGCTTGATGTCCCGGTGCACGATGCCTCGGGCGTGCACCGCGTCCAGCGCGCTGGCGATCTGCGCACCGATGTGCGTCACCTGATGGGGATGCAGGGGGCCGAACCGATCCAGAATCTGCGCCAGGCTCTGCGACGGCACGTACTCCATGACGAGCCACCGCTCATGACTCTCGACCACCTCGTCGATGAAGGCGACGACATGCGGGTGCTGCAGCCCGGCCGCGATCCGGGCCTCGCGCTGCATCCGCCGGCGCACGCGCTCACTGTCGGCACCGGTCGGTCGGGCGGCTCGTTTGACCGCGACCATCCGATCCAGTTTCTCGTCGACGGCCCGCCAGACCACGCCCATGCCCCCGGAACCGATGTGCTCCTGGAGCCGGTACCGGCCGGCGATCAACTGCCCAGCACGCACCCCATCCCTCCGTCACAACAGCCAGAACAGTGCCGTGACCAGACATACCCTGACCGACCGTACTGCACGACGGCAGGTGGGTGTCGGTGCAGGACGCCGCGCTGCTGCTGGCCAGATGTTGAGTCCGGCTGGTGTGCACGGCTTATAGGGATGGTGGTCGTAGCGATGAGATTTCAGTGAATGCGGAGGGGCCGGGGAAGTCGGCGGGCAGCACGTCCATGAGCAGTTCGTCGCAGCGCTGGCCGTGCCAGTAGCCGGCTTGGCGGAGGCGTCCCGCTGGCCGGAAGCCTGCTCGCTCGTAGGTGCGGATCGCGGCCGCGTTCGGTTCTAGGACTTTCAGCCAGACCTGGGCGAGTGCGGTGAGGTGGAATGCGTAGTCGAGGGTGAGGCGGGTGGCCTCGGTGGCCAGGCCTCGGCCGCGTGCCTCGGGGGCCAGCAGGATAAGGAACTCTGTGGTGCGGACCTGATGGTCGACCGTCAAACTGGTCAGCCCGCAGGGTGCGGCCTCGTTCTTGAGGTCATGAACGGTGAATCGGACCTGGTTCAGTGATCCGCGCGCTTGGTGGCCGTAGCCTTCGCGACGGGTTTCGAGGGATTCGGGGACTTGGCGTCCGTAGCCGTTGACGGTCACGGGGTCGTTCTCCCAACGCCAGTACTCCTCAAGCAGCTCGGCATGGGTCGGCGATCGAGTCCGATGGCGCGGAGCTGGGTGCGGTGGTCGCCGAGCTGATCGAGCGGGCGGTGGCCCGCGGCTGACCCCGTCACGTCCGTGCTGAGACGGCCTGCCGAGCCGTCCGGGCGAGTTCTCGCGCGTCGCGGCCCGGTTGGGCCTCCAGCGCGTCGGCCAGCGATTCGAGCCGCCGGCAGGCGCGGATCGAGCTGAGTTTCGTCACGGCGCTGATCGCGCCGTGGGCCAACGGGAGACCGCTGGGCTCCCCGGCCCGGACGTGGACAGTGGCCAGCACGATGCCGGACTGGGTGTGACCGACCTGGCTGATGCCCTCCCAGCGACGCACCGACGCCACGGCGAACTGTTCCGCGACATCCAGCCGTCCCTGGCGCAGCGCCAGGAGCGCGGCGGGACGGTCCAGGTCGCCGAAGCGGTCAGCGCGCGTAGGCGACCACAGCTCCCGCGATGTCGCCATCTCGCGCTCAGCGGCGTCCGGTTTCCCGAGATCGGACAGGGCGGTCGCGGCGTCCGCCCGCGCGCACGCCTCCACCGCCGCCCTTCCGATCTCCCCGACCACCACCGCGCGCGGCTCGTCCCGGGGGATATCCCACGCCTTGATCAGGCTGTACTGGAGCATCTTCAGCCCGTCGTTCGGGTGGCCGTGCTCCCTGGTGGCCAGCCCGGCACCGCTCAGGGCGGTCGCCTGCAGGTAGGCATCCCCGACCTTGGTGGCCAGCTTCAGCGCGGTCCTGAAGTGGTGCATAGCCCGGTCGTAGCGCCCCGCGTCGAACCCGGCCCAGCCAGCCTCAATGTGTAGCTCGGCCACTGCAGTCCATAGCGCCTGCTTGACCGGCTCGGCACCCGGCACGCCCAGCAGCCCCTCGGCCCACGCAGCGGCGGCGCTGAGCACCGCCGGGTCGGTGTAAGTGGGGTTGCCTGCTTCGCCGAGCCGCCGGGTCAGGTCCCGCACCTGCGCCACCTGCACCCAGTCGTTCCGGGAGGGTAGCGGCGCCGGGGCCGGGTCGGGCAGCGCCAGCAGCTCGCCCAGCTTGTCCACCGGCCGGCCCACCACAGCCACCCCGGCGCTGGCCAGCAACACCCGGCGGTGCGTCTCCTCCACCTCCTCCGAAGAGTCGGGGATCGCGTCCTTGCCAGGGTAGGTGCCGTCGGCGCCACCCGACAGGCGCATGAATGCCCGGGGCACGCCCAGCCCGTCGGCGATGCGCTCCAGCACCGTCAGATCCCGCACCTGGCGGCCCCGCAGGATCGCCGACACCTCGGACTGGGACTGCCCGGTGCGCCGGGCGATCTCCCGCTGAGTGACCCCGTTCTGTTGCAACACCCGATACACCCCGCCGACATCACGGGCTGCCAGCGCGGCCCGTGCCTCAGGGTGCTCATACCACTGGGGTGTTACTCCCTCATTTATCACGATCACCGCCTCCCTCTGTAGATGTGACCCGCGGCCCGCTGCGCATCGATGAGCAGCGACAGGTCTGCCAGCTCACCGACCCGTTCGGCACCATCAGCTGCGCCGGGAGGCGTATCGCCACACCCGGAGCCAACCCGTCACCATGCATCTTCACCGAGCCCAGACCCCCAGACAGTACAACACGTGGGAATGGACGGTTGTCCACTCGTCGTATGCGTGCTCGATCCTAATCAGCCCTGGGCGCGAGGCTGGCCTGGTTCAGTGCAGCAATTCCGTGTCGCTACGCTCGCTGGCCGTGACTGTTGTGGCAGAGGTTGACTGCGTTGTGGTGTCCTACAATAGTGCCGCGGATCTCCCGGCCTGTATTGATTCGCTCACCAGTCAGGAGGGCGTCTCTGTGCGTGTCGTCGTGGTGGATAATCTCTCGTGCGATGACAGTGTGGGAACCGCGCGGCGGCGGGGTTCCGCGGTCATTATGAACGACTTGAACCGCGGCTTCGCCGCAGCAGTAAACCAAGGACTACAGCAGG
>JBOHHF010000587.1:0-14278 GCA_050700495.1 Pseudonocardiaceae bacterium | reverse complement strand
TTGCTCGACGCGTTGGGTGACACCCCGCTGGTAGGGCTGCCCCACCTCTCACCCGCGTCCGACGTACGACTGTGGGCCAAGCTGGAGGACCGCAACCCCACCGGCTCGGTGAAGGACCGCCCGGCGCTGGCGATGATCGAGGACGCTGAGCGCACCGGGCGGCTCACCAAGGGTTGCACCATCATGGAGCCCACCTCGGGCAACACCGGAATTTCGCTGGCCATGGCGGCGAAACTCAAGGGCTACCGACTGGTCTGCGTCATGCCGGAAAACACCTCCATCGAGCGCCGGCAGCTCCTCGAGGCGTACGGTGCGGAGATCATCTTCTCGCCGGCTGCGGGTGGCTCGAACCAGGCGGTGGCACGGGCCAAGAAGCTGGCCGCCGCGCACCCCGAGTGGGTCATGCTCTACCAGTACGGCAATCCCGCCAACGCGGCGGCGCACTACCGCACCACCGGCCCCGAGATTCTGCGCGACCTCCCTACCGTGACCCATTTCGTCGCCGGGCTCGGCACCACCGGCACGCTGGTCGGGGTGGGGCGCTACCTGCGGGAGCACAAGCCCGACGTGCAGATCATCGCTGCGGAGCCGCGCTACGGAGAGCTGGTCTACGGCCTGCGCAACCTCGACGAGGGGTTCGTGCCCGAACTTTACGACCCGGAAGTGCTCACCGGCCGGTTCTCCGTCGGGTCCTACGACGCGCTGCGGCGCACTCGCGAGCTGCTGGAAACCGAGGGCATCTTCGCGGGCATCTCCACCGGCGGGATCCTGCACGCCGCGCTGGCCGTAGCGGAGAAAGCCGCGGGCACCGGCGAGGCCGCCGACATCGTCATCGTGGTCTGTGACGCCGGCTGGAAGTACCTTTCCACCGGCGCCTACACGGGAGATCTCGAGGAAGCCGCCGCCCGCCTAGACGGCCAGCTCTGGGCGTAGCTCTGTGAGTGGCGATGTTCAAGCGGGTGGACGTGCAGGCCAGCGGAGGAGAAGCCGGACAGCCTGCCGTTATCCGCACTGGCCCGCTATGACAGGGCTGCCCAGTCCTGGCACGAAAAGGTGTTGTCCCACCGCGAGATCGGTGCTCGACAGGGCGTTGAGATCGACCAGCTCGTCGACCGTGGTCTGATGCCGACAGGCGATGCTGGACAGGTTGTCACCGCGCTCAACTACGACAAAGTGCTTGGTAAACTGCGGTGCTGGGTTCGACAGCTGGCACACGTAGTCGTTCGGCTGGTAGCACCCGAGTGACGGGTAGGCCAACAGCGGCTGGAGATTCCTTGAGGGCAGGTCAAAGGTCTGATTGGCCCCAAGGGGATACCCGCTCCCGTAGTCGATTGCAAGACCCGGTGATCGTGGTGCCGGTTCGTCAGCGCCGTAGACGACGGCGAGCACGATAACGCTGAGCATGGCACCCATGGCAGGCACCGCAATGCTGGCGATCTTGCGCTGTTCCTCGACGTTGGCTGCCTCCACCACGACATGCACATCGCCGCTGTTACTCGTTGATTGGGTGGCGGTGACCGTTACCGGCCGGTCTGCGTCGAGTCCCAGCGCCGCGAGGTGCAGGCGTAACCGGAGGATTTCGGTGGGCTTCTCCACCGCTGCGTGCACCAAGGCGAGAATCTCGGCCGACGTGGTGTTCTTGGCAAACAGCCTGGTGGTTCCGGTCCAGGGGACGCTCCAGCTGGCTTTGCCTGCCTGCACCATCCACTGCTGGACCAGCGCCGACACGGCTGCGGCCAGCGCGCTCCGGCCGACGTCGGCCGGAGCGTCCGGCTCCGAGCAGGTGTCGGTGAGCGCGCTGCTAAGCGCCGAGGCCCGGCCGGCCTCGAGTAGATCGAGGACGCCGCCAAGCGTGGGTGTTGCGCCGAGCTGCTCCGCCGCCTGGGTTAGGCCCCGAGCCGGCTCGGTGGCCTGGTACTCGGCGATGGCGCCCAACCAGTCCTGCCACGGCTGCCCACGTGACCCGGGTGGCCGCGCCACGTTCCACACCCGGACGAATAGTTCTTGCGGATCGGTCAGGACGGACTTGGCCGGTGACCCGTCGCGGGCGACCGAGCTGCTCGGGCCTTCTGCGAGTCTGGCCAGCCGGTGGCCTAAACCCGGGTGCGAGTCCAGCGGCGACTTCGGCTGCTCCGGCGGGTTGCGCCGCCACTGCGCCAGCACGTCGCGGTAGCCTAGGTCATCGAGCATGGCCTCGAACGCACTGAAGGGGTCGTCAGGCAGCTGACCAAGCTTACGCATCGGCTGCAGGAACCTAATGCAGAAGTCGTCCCAGGCTGTCACCAGCATGTGCGCGGACCGAAGCGCCTCGCTAGTCACTTCCCGGCCGACAGTGGATGCTGCTGCAGCGTCGGCTTCGAGCTCCTGCTGGCGGCGCACTGCCAGCGAAACCGTGTCGTACAGCGACGCGTACGCCGCCAACACGCCGCGGAGGATGAACGAGTAATTCCGTACCAACTCGTTCGCCGCAGCATCACGCCTGATGCGCTCGCGAGTGGCGGCCAGGGCAACCGACCCGCGGTAGGTCATTGCACCAAACCGGGTGTGCCCGCGCGCGTAGTGGCCCAGTTCATGGCAGAGCACGGCTCGCAGCTCGTCGGTCGGCAGCCCGACCAACAGCGGCACTCCGATGTACATCCGCCGCGCGCCGACCGAGAAACCGAGCAGCCGGGTATCTTCGCTGACCGCGGCGTTGGCGTCCGCTGTCAACCGCAGTTCGGACGGAACCGGGGCACCGACCTCCTTGGCCAGCTCCGTCACTGTGTCCCACAGATTCGGGGCGTCGTCGCGGTGCAGGGGAACCGAGCCGGCCAGCACACCGGGTGATCGACTCACCATCAGCATGCCGTGCACGATCGCCACCACCACGGGGGCGTTACCGCCTACGAACCAGACTAGCCACCCCGATTGCGAGAAGTCGGCGTGCGGGGACGTGAAGAGGGTGTACACCACAAACCCGATGAGTAGCAGGTAGCCGAGCACGAGCGCTGAGGCAACCAGATAAAAGCCGGCCAGTAAGGCGAGCGCAAGCAGCGCGCGCAGTGATGTCATCACGCTGATCCGTCTCCTGCCGCACCGGCTATGACCTGGGAACGGATCCGCTGTAGCGTCTCGGCGTTGGCTTCGATGCCTGCGCGGAGCCACGCCTCGGTCTCACGGAGCGCAGTGGCCAGCTGATCGGCCGCCGACACGCCCGCAGGCAACGAGGCTCGACGTGCCGCCGGGACGAGTGGATCTCCACCCGGGTGCCCGCTTGAGGTCATGCCCAACACCTTCTCCAGGTTGCGGCGAGCCTTGAGGACGCTTCCTGCTACCGCTGAGCGAGTGATCCCCAGTTCGTCGGCGATGTCCTGCTGCGCCATCCCGTGCAAGCAGTGCAACACGATCACCTGCCGCTGCCGCCGGGGCAATGTGGCCAGCGCGGCGAGCACGGCGCGGGCGTGCGCGGTCTGTTCCGGGCTGGCGGTTGGTGGCCGCGACACCTCCAGTCCTACCGGTCGTAACCAGGTCCGGCGGCGGGCGGCCGCCCACAATCGCTGTTTCACGATCTTGTAGACCCACGCGTCCGGCGAGTCGTAGCGACCAAGCCGCTCCCATCGTCGCAGTGCCTCGACGTAGGCCTGCTGGACTGCGTCTTCCGCGTCTTGCCGATGACCGGCTATGAGCAACGCGCGGGCCAGCATGCTCGGGCAGGAGCGCTCGAAAAAGGTGCGGAAATCCGCCGCGGTGGTCTCTGTCGTCACGACCGTCCTCCTTGTCGTGCCCGCACCGCGCGCCCGGTCGGCCGTACCGTCAGCAGCGTTCCGTCGGCGCCGCGATGCTCGATGACCACACCCGCCTGGCCGATATCGAGCACGCGCGCCAAGGTTTGCCGCCGTTCCTTCGACGCCAGCCAGAGCAAGATGGTCGCGTACATCACCCTGACTGCACCGAGTACTGCAGCCAGGACGACCGGCTCACGCACTACTGCGAGCATGTTCCCTCCGGATGTTCGAGTTGTCCACATCCAGAAACAGCGCCCTGCCGCCAGAGTGTTTACCGGCTGGCCGCGACACGCAGCGGCGTAGTCCGATGGCCCCTATGCCGGTCGTAGACGGCCGAAACGACGCCCGGCCCGTCGCGAAAGCCGACGATCAGACACAGGATTCTCTCAGCGAGCGAGGGTAGTGTCGGCGGACGTGCCGGCCCTGCCATCCGGAAGTGTTGCCCGTCCGCGGGTGTTTCCCGCCCGTCCCGGGCAGGCCGCGATGGTCATTGCTGCGTTCACCGGTTTGCTGTATCTCACCGAGGCCGTGGACACCGTGCTTCAGGGCGCATTGGACGCTGAGGGTATCCGGCCGCGACAGTTCAACGGGCTAGATGGCGTCCTCTGGGCCCCGCTGTTGCACGGCAGCTGGCAGCACTTGGTGGCCAATACGGTGCCGGTGCTGGTGCTCGGGTTCTTCGCGCTGGCCGGCGGCATCGGGCAGTTCATTGCGGTGACTGTCACGATCTGGCTGTTCGGCGGTGTGGGGACGTGGCTCATCGGGAGCCCCGGCGTGCATCTCGGTGCCTCGGTTCTGGTGTTCGGTTGGCTGGTCTTCCTGCTCGCCCGTGGCTTCTTCGCCCGCAATCTGATGCAGATCCTGCTGGCGATGGCGCTGTTCGGGGTCTGGGGCGGCGTGTTGTGGGGCGTGTTGCCGGGTGCTGTCGGGATCTCCTGGGAGGGGCACCTGTTCGGAGCGGTGGGTGGGCTGCTGGCGGCCCGGCTGACCACCCGCGCTGATCGACCCGGCATTGACCGACTTCGTACTGACCGATCCTGGGCGTGAAGCTCATGAGCAGCGTGCACGCCCCGATCGGTGTCTTCGATTCCGGTGTCGGCGGGCTCACCGTCGCGCGTGCCATTGCCGACCAGCTGCCGGGCGAGCGGCTGTACTACGTCGGCGACACCGCACACGGCCCGTATGGCCCACTGCCCATCGCAGAGGTCCGCTCCCGCGCGCTGGCGGTGGCCGATGACCTGGTGCACAGCGGCGTGAAGCTGCTGGTCATCGCCTGCAACACCGCCTCGGCGGCTTGCCTGGCCGACGCGCGGGAGCGCTACTCGATCCCGGTGGTGGAGGTGGTGCGCCCAGCGGTGCGGCGGGCGGTCGTCGCCACCCATTCCGGTCGCGTCGGAGTGATCGGAACCCGGGCCACGATCCGTTCCCGGGCCTACCCTGACGCCTTCGCCGCTGCTCCACATGTCGACGTGACCGGGGTGGCTTGCCCGCGGTTCGTGGACTTTGTCGAGCGCGGGATGACCTCGGGGCGGCAGATCCTCGGCCTGGCGCAGTCGTATCTCGAACCGCTGCAGCGGGCCGGCGTGGACACCCTCGTACTGGGTTGCACGCACTACCCACTGCTTACCGGCGTGCTGCAGATCGTCATGGGCGACCGGGTGACCCTGGTGTCCAGCGCGGAGGAGACCGCCAAGGACGTGCTGCGGGTGCTCACCGAGATCGAGCTGCTGCGTGCCGAGCCCGATGAGCCTGAGCACATGTTCACCGCGACCGGGGATCCGGCGTCCTTCGCCCGGCTGGCCCGTCGCTTTCTCGGACCGTCGCTAGTTGCGACAGCACCCGCCACGGGTTGGTAGGAGCTCCGGGTCGACAGGAGGTTTACATGCTGCTCACGGTGCTGGGCTGCGCGGGCAGTGTCCCGGCTCCCCATTCCCCCGCGTCTGGTTATCTGGTCCGAGCAGGGGATACCACCGTGGTGCTCGATCTGGGCAACGGGACGTTCGGCGCGCTGCAGCGTTACCTCGACCCATTCCACCTCGACGCACTGATTCTGTCCCACCTGCATCCGGACCATTGCGCCGATGTCTCTGCAATGACCGTGTACCGCCGGTATCATCCGCACTCACCGGCGCGCGACGCGCTTGCGCTGTACGGGCCGACCGAGGTCGCCGAGCGGCTGGCCGCCGCCTATGCCCCCAGCGCCGCCGAGCGGAACATCACTGACCTCTCCGACGTCTATGACTTTCGGCTGGTCGCTGACCCGTTTCGGATCGGTCAACTCGAGGTGCGCGCCGCGCCGGTCGATCACCCCTGCGAGGCCTACGCGCTGCGGATCAGCCACGCCGGGCAGACGCTGGTCTACTCCGGGGACACTGGGCCGTGCCCGGGGCTCGTCGAGCTGGCGGTCGGTGCGGACGTCCTGCTGGCGGAAGCTTCCTGGCCTGATGGGCCGAGCAATCCGCGCGGGATCCATCTGTCCGGCAAGCAAGCCGGACAGGCCGCAGCGGCGGCTGGGGTCGGCCGATTGCTGATCACCCACGTGCCCCCGTGGACGGACGCCGAGCAGGTGCTCGGCGAGGCAAAGGCGGCCTTCGACGGGCCTACCGAGCTGGTCCGTCCCGACGCCCACTATGTCATCTGAGGTCGTCTACGGAAGTTGTCTGAGGAATAGCCGTGGGGAGATCTCCCGCAACAGCTCTGGGTAGGCAGCCGTGGGTAGGCTGATGCGGTGGCACGAGCCGACGGCAGGAACGACGAGGCACTCCGCGAAGTGCGCATCACCCGCGGCTACCAGCAGTGGCCCGCCGGATCGGTGCTGATCGAATTCGGCTGCACCCGAGTCCTCTGTGCGGCCAGCGTGGTCGAGGGCGTACCGCGCTGGCGTAAGGGTTCTGGGCAGGGCTGGCTCACCGCGGAGTACGCGAGGCTGCCGTCCTCGACGCATACCCGCAGCGACCGGGAGTCGGTCAAGGGACGCCTCGGTGGGCGCACCCACGAGATCAGCAGGCTGATCGGGCGGTCGCTGCGCTCTTGCGTGGATCTCGCTGCACTGGGAGAGAACACCATCTCGCTGGACTGTGACGTCATCCAGGCCGATGGTGGCACTCGCACAGCTGCGATCACCGGTGGTTATGTGGCGTTGGCCGACGCCGTGACCTGGTTGCGAGCGGCCGGTCGGCTGCGCAACCCGCGACCGCTTTCCTGCTCGGTCGCCGCGATCAGTGTCGGCGTGGTGGACGGCCAGATCCGGCTTGACCTGCCTTATGAGGAGGACTCCCGCGCTGAGGTCGACATGAACGTGGTGGCCACCGATACCGGTTCGCTGGTGGAGCTGCAGGGCACCGGTGAGGGTGCGACGTTCGCGCGGTCCACTCTGGACCAGATGCTGGACTTGGCGCTGAAAGGCTGCCAGGAACTGACCGCGTTCCAGACCGCCGCGCTGGCCCAGCCCTACCCTGGTGAATTGCCACGGTCGTGAGCCCGGTTCGGGTGCTGCTGGCGACGCGCAACGCGAAGAAGCTGATCGAGTTGCGCCGGATCCTCGACTCGTCGGCCATCACGGGGTTGCAGGTGATCAGTCTTGATGACGTGCCGCCGTTCCCCGAGACACCGGAGAGCGCCGCTACTTTCGAAGCCAACGCGCTGGCCAAGGCTCGGGACGCGGCGGCCGCCGCTGGCCTTCCCGCTGTCGCCGACGACTCGGGCCTGGAAGTGGACGCGCTCAACGGCATGCCCGGGGTGCTCTCAGCCAGGTGGGCCGGCCACCATGGTGACGATGCAGCCAACCTGCAGCTGATCCTCGATCAGCTGGCGGATGTGCCCAAAGGTCGTCGTGGCGCTGAGTTTGTCTGCGCCGCGGCGCTGGTCGTGCCGCCAGGTGTCGGGACTTCAGAAACCGAGACTTCAGAAACCGAGACTTCAGAAACTGAGACTTCAGAAACTGAGACTGTGGTGCGCGGACAGTGGCGCGGCACCCTGAGCTGCGTGAGGCGTGGCAGCAATGGCTTCGGCTACGACCCGATTTTCGTTCCGGACGGGGACCGGCGCACCTCCGCCGAGCTGGATCCGGCCGAAAAAGATGCCGTCTCCCACCGAGGCCGGGCGCTCCTAGCGCTATTGCCCGCGCTGCGTCAACTTCTTCCCATCCAGCGCTGACCTCAGCTCACGACCTGCACGACCTGGCCCCCCGACAGCTTGTTGAAGAACGTGGCCGCGGCACCACCACCCAGGTGGATGCATCCGTGCGAAGGCGCCTTGAGGCTGCCCTGGTGGAAGGCGATACCGGAGTGGGTGAAGAACACCGAGTAGGGCATGGGGGCGTTGTCGTATGCCCGGCTGCGGTGGTAGCGATCTTTCCACAACACCTTAAAGGTGCCAGGCGGGGTCCGGTAGCCCGGCTTGCCTGACGTGATCGGGGTTGGACCATAAGTGACCTGGCCGCCCTTCATCAGCCATGCCTGCTGGCGGCTGAGGTCGATGCAGGCTGCAGCGGCGGACCCGCACGGTGCAGCGGCCGACCGGGCTGAGGCCACCGTCGGAGTCAGCACCGTGCACACTCCAGCGATGGTGAGCGCGACCATTGCGCGATGAAAGTTACGCATCACAGAGTCCCCCTCCGTAACTAGGAGTGAGAGTACCACTCAGAAGGGGACCCCGTAAGGCCTCAGCTAATCGCGATTTAATTGCGTGCGGCCCGGCCGTCCCCGGGCGGGGGGAGGGTGTCCGGTTCCGGCCGGGCCGCGGCGCCCGCCCGTCGGGTTCGGCCCCGGGCGGTGCTTTCCGGGCGGTTCCCGGAAGAGCGCTGATGAGACGCCGGCTGGGCGTCATGGGTTCCCAAGCGACCGAGTTCGTGATCCGATTTGGACGTGATGAGTGACACTTCCCGGTCCGGTCCAGACGCCGACGCGCCGCCGACCGCTGCCGAGTACGGTTTGTCCCGGTTCGATGACATGCCGATCGCCTTGGAGACCGCCAATCTGGGGCACGGCACCGAGTTACACCCGCAGTGCCAGCTGCTGGCGCCGCTGCTGGGGGTGTGGCGGGGCGAGGGCCTGGCCCAGTACCCCTCGCTGCTCGGGGAGTTCCGCTACGGCCAGCAGATCGCCTTCGGCCACGACGGCAGGCCGTTCGTGGCCTACGAGGCGCGGGCCTGGCTGCTCAATCCGGTTGGTCAGGTGCTGCGCCCGGCGGCTCGCGAGGTCGGGTATTGGCGGGTGGACGAGGAAGAGATCATCGAGGTGGTCCTGGCGCACATGTTCGGCATCTGCGAGATCTACTACGGCGGGAGCACCGGAGAGACGTCGTGGGAGCTTGAATCTGACACCATCGCGCGTACCGACTCGGCCAGGGAGACGACCGCGGCCGCGCGGTTGTACGGCATCGTGGACGACGGCGAGCTGGCCTACGCCGAGGAACGGGCGCTGCGCGGCTTACCCATGCAGCCGCACCTCTCGGCCCAGCTACAACGCGTCACCGGCTAGACCTGCACCAGCGACCGCTTGACTACACGTGCGGTGGATCATGTGATCGCTATCAGCTCGTGGGAGACTCTGCGCCATGACCGTCGCTGTGCCAGACGCCCTCGCCGCCGAGATCGTCGCGGTGCTGCGCGGCACCGGGGCCCGATTCGGGCTGCTGCACGGCAGCCGGGCGGCCGGTTCGCCGCGGGCGGACTCCAATGTCGACGTTGCGGCCTGGTGGTTGTCCGACCCGCCGGGGGTCGATCTCGTGGTGCTCAACGGCGCCTCCCTCGAGCTGGCTGGTGGGATCGCGCTGCATGGCCGCGTCCTGTTCGATGATGACCCGCCGGCGCGGGTCCGCTGGACTGCCACGACGCGCAAGATCTACGCCGACGAGCAGCCGCGGCTGCTGCGCAGTCACCACGAGTTTGCTGAGGCCATTCGACGTGGTTGATGAGGTCCGCGGTGGGCTTCCGGAACGTGCTCGTGCACGACTATGTCGACGTTGACGATGGCATCGTGCTCGAACGGCTCGCGGACCTCGATGACTTCGTCGCCGTTGTCGCCGCCTGGGTGGTGCCACCGCGTTCCTGATGGTTCGGTCATCCGACCGCGGGCCATGACGGTCAGCGCCCTCTGACAGACCGGTGGACCCAACCCGTCCCCGTGACTGGCGATATGCGTGCTTGCACGTGTTCATCCGTCTAAATTCTGCGCAAGACCTCGCGCTCGGGCAACAGCTCAGGTACGGACCCTGCCAAGCCCGGCGGACCTATGATCACCGTTCGGGAGAACCAGCCGCGGAAACCGCGGTTTATTCTTCCCGAACGGTGATCACTGTTTATCCGAAACAGAGCTGCCGTCGTGCTCCTCGGGCCCTCGTGGCAGTTCGGGCGTGGCCGGTGTGTGTCCCGCGCTCCACGCCCCGCCCCTCCTCGATCACGAGGATGGATCCGCAGCCCGGACGGTGGACAGCCGGTACGCGATCACCACTGCGGTCCACTGCCGCTAATCACGGCCTTAGCTTGACGCAAGATCGCTTCGCTCTTCGTCATTTCACTCGGGCCTTGAGTCCTTCCACGGCGGGTAGGACACTGCTGCGGGTGGGAACAGCGGCGGATGTGACCGGCCACTACGCCCGCGGCGACCTGCTGCGGGCGATTCTCGACGGGCTCGCCGCGACCGGTGCCGACAAGGCCGAATTCGACCCCGACGATCTCGCCCCAGTCGACGAGTTCCACATCGGCGGCCGGCAGGCCACCGTGGAGCTAGTCGACCAGCTGGACCTGCGTCCGGGCGTCCGGGTTCTCGACGTCGGCTGCGGGCTGGGAGGCGCGTCCCGCTACTTGGCGCGGCGGTTCGGTGTCCGGGTTGCCGGCGTGGACCTCACGCCGGAATTCGTCGAGGCCGCCCGGGAACTGACCGCCCGCTGCCGGCTCGACGGGCTCGTGGAAATCCAGCAGGCAAGCGGCACCGACCTGCCATTCCCGGCGGACACATTCGACGCGGCGTGCCTGCTGCATGTCGGCATGAACATCGAGGACAAGGCTACCCTCTTCGCTGAGATTCGCCGGGTGCTGGTGCCGGGAGGTCAGTTCGGGCTGTACGAGGTCATGCGCACCGGTGACGGCGAGGTCGGTTACCCGGTGCCCTGGGCGACAGTCGCGGCCACCAGCTTCCTGCTCGACCCGGCCGGATACCGGCAGCTCCTTGGCGAGGCCGAGTTCGACGTGCTCGGCGACCGCGACCGGCGTGAGTTCGCACTCGGGTTCTTCGCGCAGATGAGGGCACGGATCGCGCAGGATGGGCCGCCACCGCTCGGGCTGCACATCGTGTTCGGCGCGGACCACGCCGCCAAGACCGCCAATATGATCGACAATCTGCGTCGGGGAGAGATCGCTCCGGTCGAGATGGTATGCCGGGCGAGATAATGGCGGCAAGAAGCCCTGGCGCTGTTCGCTCGGTCCGACATCGTGGCGGCGGCGCCGGTGACGGTGCGGGTGCAGGTGCCTGCAGGCGCGGAGTTCCTGGCGTTTCAGCCGTGGGAGCTGGCTCATGTCGGCGGGGTGCCGTTGGCCGCCCGGGGCGATGTGGCCCTGGTCTACGACTTGCCCGGCCCGGCCGGGGTGGCCAAGGAACCGGTGGGCGACGCGCTGCGGATGCTGGCGGTGTTCAGCCTGCCCACGGCGACGTCGGCGTTGCGCCGGGAGCGCTATGAGCTGTCCCGGTTGGTGCGCCGGGTCGCCGCCAAGAGCAGGCGGCGGGTGGAGTTGGAGGTCGCGCAGTACGGGGTGACCCGGGCGGTGCTGGGGGATCTGGCCGAGTCCGGTGACGGGTGGGATGTGCTGCATCTGTCCGGGCACGGCGGGGCGGGGGAGTTTCTGCTGGAGCGCGCGGACGGTTCCCCGGATCCGGTGTCCACCGCGGAGCTGATCAAGCTGGCGGTGGTGTCAGCGTGTCAGTCCGCTGCGGCGACCACTGCAGAGACCCTGCGCTGGTTGGGTTTGGACGATCCGGCTGCTGAGCTGGAGGCTCAGGCGGCTCAGCAGCCGGGCAATCGAGCCCGGTGGGAGTGGCGCGGGCATTGGTGGCTGAGTTGGGCTGCGCGGTGGTCGCGATGCGCTACCCAGTGATCGACGATTTCGCGGTCGGGTTCGCTGATGCGCTGTATGGCCGGGTGTTTCGCCACTCCCAGCCGCTGGACCGGGCGGTTGCGGCGGCCGTGCCCGCCGCCGCGGGATCCACTCCGTCGGTGGCCCGGCCGGCGATATCGGTGGGCACTGCGGCGATCTTCGGGGCCTCGGCAGCAGGGTTGTCTCTGGCTCCTCCGGTCGGGAAGCCGATCTTGGATCCGGCCGAGCAGGTGATGGCCGGGTTCCCACCGGAGCCGCCGCGGTTCGTCGGCCGGGCCGAGGCGATGGCCGCCGCCAGCGCCGCCTTGGCTCCGGAGGCCGGGCGCACCGCGGTGGTGTTTCACGGGATGGCCGGCGCAGGCAAGACCGCCTGCGCGGTGGAGCTGGCCCTACCGCCACCAGCGGGCCTTCGAGGCGCTGGCGTTCTGGTCAGCCCCCACCGACCCTGGCCAGTTCGGCGACGCGCCTGCTGGCGATGGCGCTGGAGGCGCAGCTCGGGCACTACAAGTTCACGATGGTCGACAAGATCGCCACCCCGGCCAGCCTGGAGAACTTCCTGCCGCGCCTGCGCACCCTGCTCAAGGACACCGGGCTGCTGCTGGTGCTGGACAACCTCGAAACCCTGCTCACCCCCAACGGCCAATGGCGCGACCCCAGCTGGGCGCCACTGATCGCCGCCCTCACCGGCCACGACGGGGAATCCCGGGTGATCCTCACCAGCCGGATCCTGCCCGCCGGGCTGGACGCCGACACCGTGTTGATCCGGCCAGTACACGCGCTGTGCCGGGACGAATCCTTACTACTGGCCCGGAACTGCCGAACCTGCGCGCACTGTTGCACCACGAGCCCGAACCCGTCCGCGGCGGCACGGCGGACCCCGCGCTGGGCCGCCGGGTGCTCACCCTGGTTCAGGGCCATCCCAAGCTGCTCGAACTCGCCGACGCCGACGCCGCCGACCGGCCCCGGCTGACCTCTCAACTGGCGGCGGCAGAGGCAGCAGTGGACGGCGCGGCGCTGACGGCGTTCCTCGCCGAGGGCGACACCGAGCTGGACGCCGCACAGTTCCTGCAGACCCTCACCGCCTGGACCACCGACGCCACCGCGATGCTGCCCGCCCCGGCGCGGCTGCTGCTGCAAGCCCTGTGCCGGATCGAGGAGACCGACCGGGACTCGGCCACCCTCGGCGGGAACTGGGTTGACCTGTGGCGGCGCCTGAACCAGTCCGGCGACCCCCACCGCTGGCAGAAGCGTTCGCACCGCTGGTCGCCGCGGCTCTGGTCGCCGCCGACCCCATCGATCCCGCCGACCCGAACGCCCCGGTGCGCTACCGGATCCACCCCAGCATCGCCGAGGCCGTCCACGCAGCGACCCCCGCGCAGGTCACCGCGGCGGTCGACACCCAACTGGGCTTCTGGTGGAGGGCAGTCGCCAGCTGGGGCATCTTGCAGGAGCGGGCCGAAAAGGACACCAGTCAACTGGTGGTCCGGTCCGGGTTGGCCGCCGCCCCTTACCTGCTGCGCCAACACCACTGGGACACCGCCAGCGACCTCCTCGACCAAGTCCGAATGCGAGGCATGAACTTCCCAGCCACGGTGCAGGCTGTTATTGCCCTGCTGCGCCGCATCGCTGAGGCCACCGGCGAATCCAAACACCTCGGGCCGCTTGCTGCCGTCCTGCGCGGTACAAATCCCGGCGAGGCCGAAACTCTGCTCCGCAGTATCTACGACCAGGCTACTACCAGCGGCGACCACCACCGCGCCTCCGTTGCTGCCGGTCACCTGATTACTCTGCTGAGCCAAAAGGGCAAGCTCCCCGAGGTTCTCACCCTCGCCGAAAAGAAGATCGAGCACACCCGCCAGGCTGGGCTCGGGTCCTGGCCTCAGCTGAGCGACCAAGGCCGGTGGCTGCAGATTCTCAATCTGCTCGGCCACCACGAGCAGGTCCTCATCGAACTCCATGCGCTGCGCGCCCGCATGGCCGACTTGCCAGACCAGCCCGCCGACAACGACACCGTGAACCCGTGGAACGTCCGAGAGGTGATTCTCAGCACCGGCAGCTCCTCGGCGGCGCAAGTCGGGCGGTGAGGAGGCACTTGACCTCAACGACGAGGTCGCGGCCAGCCAGCGGCGGCGCGGCGCCGACCACCACGAGACTGCTCGCATCCGCTTAAACAGCATCGGACCGCTAATCGGACTCGGCCGCGTCGATGAGGCTGCCCAACTTCTACGCGGCTACCAGGATGCGTTCGACATCGTAGACGACATTACGGCGCTCTCCGCAGTCTATGGTGCCCGCGTGTCAATCCCCTCGGACCGTGGAGACTTCGGTTGTAGTGATGTTGAACGGGGTGGCTGGTCTTGTGGTGCCCGCGTCCTGTGGTGGGCAGGCTGGGCCTGCCCGCGTTTCCTGCCTGAGGGGTCGC
>JBOHHF010000586.1:0-8793 GCA_050700495.1 Pseudonocardiaceae bacterium | reverse complement strand
GGCAGGCACCGACGCCGTCGCAGCGCCGGGTGGCCGCGGCCAGGCTGCCCCCATCGCGGGCCAACGCGAGTGTCACCGGCAGGTCGCGCTCCCGGCCGGGGCGCAGGTCGGCGTCCAACGGTCGGGGGTCCACCAGCACACCCGGGTTGAGCAGCCGGTCCGGATCGAAGATGTCTTTGAACCGCGCGAACAGATCGAGCACCTCACGCGGGTACATCCGGTCCAGCAGCTCGCTGCGGGCCCGCCCGTCGCCGTGTTCCCCGGACAGCGAACCACCGTGAGCCACCACCAGGTCCGCAGCCTGTTCCATCAGCCGCCGGAAGCTCCGACGACCGGCCGAGGTGAGCAGGTCGGTGTCGATCCGCACGTGAACGCAGCCCTCACCGAAATGCCCGTAGACCGAGCCCTGCCTGCCGTATCCGGCGAGCAGGTCGGCGAAGCCACGCAGGTAGTCACCCAGCCGGTCGGGGGGCACCGTGGCGTCCTCCCAGCCCGGCCACGCCTGCGCGCCATCGGCCAGCCGGGTCACCAGGCCCGCGCCCGCCTCGCGGATTGCCCACAGCGCCGCCCGATGCGCCGGATCGGACACCACCAGGTGCGGACGGGCGGCGTCGGCCGCCGCTGCCCGTGCGACCACCGCCGCGTCGTCCAGGGCGTCGGCACCGAACTCGACGAGCAACCAGGACGCACCGTCGGGTAGCGCAGCCACCGGCCGGCTGCGGCGACGCTGGGCCCGCAATGCCTCGATCAGCGCAGCGTCCATACCCTCCACGGTGAGAGGACGGTGTGGCAGCAGGCCCGGGACGGCGTCAGCCGCTGCTGCGACGTCGGGGAAGCCCAGGATCAGCAGAGCCACCGCCGGCGGTGGTGCGATCAGCCGCACGGTCGCCTCGAGCAACACTGCACAGGTGCCCTCGGTGCCGACCAGGGCGCGGGCCAGATGTGACCCGTGCTCCGGCAGCAGGTGCTGCAGCGGGTAGCCGGAACCGCGGCGTGGCCAGTCCGGTAGGGCGGTCCGGATCAGCCGGCGGTGCTCGCGCTCCAGCGTGCCCACCTCTGCCGGCAATCGGCCGGCGCCGGCCACCAGCCGGGAGCCGTCAGGCAGCAGCACGACGAGTTCCTCGACGCTCTGCGCAGTGGTTCCCCAGGCGATCGAATGTGTCCCGCAGGCGTTGTTGCCGATCATCCCGCCCAGCGTGGCGCGGCTGTGAGAGGACGGGTCCGGGCCAAAGCGCAGGCCGTGCGGAGCGGCCGCGGCCTGCAACGTGTCGAGCACCACCCCCGGTTGCACCCGGGCCAGCCGGGCCGCCGGGTCGAGCTCGAGCACCGCGTCGAGGTGGCGGGAGAAGTCGAGTATCACGCCGGGGCCGATGGCGTTACCCGATATCGACGTGCCGGCACCCCGGGCGGTGAGCGGCACGCCCTGCTCGCGGCAGCAGGCAACGACGGCGTGCACGTCATCGACGCAGCGGGGCAGCACCACCGCACGGGGAGGCACCCGGTAGTTCGAAGCATCGGTGGCGTACAGCGCGCGGGTCCCGGCGTCGGTGCACACCTCGCCACGCACCGCGGCCCGCAACAAACCACCGAGCACGTGGTCGTCCACAGAACTCAGCATGGCGCGATTCGGCGCAGCATGCAGACACTCCGGCGGTGATCCCCGCGGACGGGTCGTGAGCGGCACCCCGCTCAGGTGGACCAGCGAGCCGGCTGGCGGATCAGCGCGGTGGCGTGTTGAGTTCGGAGCGGGCCGCGAGCAGGGCATTGATCGTGGCACACGCCTTGCCGCCATACATCAGGTCGATCGCCGAGCGGAGTTCGGCGATCGCGGGCGCGGGGATCTCATCCCAGCGGTCCATGGCCACCTTGAGCCGGTCTGTGATGGGGATGATTTCCGTTAGTGGGGCGTCCGCCATGACGGCGGACACCAAAGCCTCTACTTCTTCACACAAAAGGCTCGACCCGGGCATATCGGATGCGCTCACGCGACCTGACAGTACAGGGGGCTGATACGCCAATGATGATATGTCGGTAGATGGTCGGTCCTATGCGCCCAACGGTTGCCGAAGTTCGGCAGCTGCGAAATAACTGCTCGTCCCGCTCTCGCTTTCTCCCGTCCAACCTGCATGTCTCCTATCCGGTGTAGCCCCAATCCGGGGCAGCCCAATCCGGGCAGCGCAGTGCACGCCAAAGATATGCATGCACTGTGACGTCGTTGCCGAACCGTGACTCTCTGCTCAGAATGTACAAGACTGGACGGTATGGCACTCACACTCCGCGACGGGCCGCTGTCCTCCCGGCCGCGTGACACCGTGAACTACCGCATCGACGGCCCCGCGCACCGGCTGCTGTTCGAGCCCTTCCCCCGGCGAGTTCGGGCGGTCTTCGGCGGCGCGGCGGTGCTGGACACCACCAACGGCATGCTGCTGCACGAGAGCAACCTGCTCGCGCAGCTCTACCTGCCCCGCAGCGACATCCGCGACGACCTGCTCACCGCCACCGATCACCGCACGCACTGCCCGTTCAAGGGAGACGCCAACTACTGGTCGGTCACGGTGAACGACCGCACGGCCGACAACGCACTGTGGTCCTACCTCGATCCGCTGCCCGAGGCGGGCTGGCTACGCAATCATGTGGCGCTGTACTGGGACTCGATGGACGCCTGGTTCGACGAGGACGAGGAGGTCGCCGGGCACCTGCGTAACCCCTACACCAGGGTCGACGCCCGGTCCACCAGCCGGCACGTGCGCGTGGTCGCCGGTGGTGAGGTGGTCGCCGAGTCCCGGCGTGGGGTTCTGCTGTCCGAGACCGGCCTGCTCAACCGCTTCTACCTGCCGGCCGACGATGTGCGCGGCGACCTGCTCGAGTTATCCGCCACTCACACCGTGTGCCCGTACAAGGGCACCGCGTCCTACCACAGTCTCCGTACCCCATCGGGGATCATCGCCGACGCCGCCTGGTATTACCCGGAGCCGTTGGACGGGGTACGGGTGATCAGCGGGCACCTGTGCTTCGCAGCCGAAGGGGTGGAAACGTGGGTCGACGGCGTACTCCAATAATACATTCGGCCACGCCTCATCGGTGCCACAAGCGCAGCCGCGTAGGCTCCGCCGGGTGGTAAACGCCAACATGCTCATCCGGGCTGTCGGCCTGTGTCTGCTGGCCGGCCTGCTGGTGGCGGGCTTCCTGCTGCCCGCCGTGGGCGCTGCTGGTCTGGCCTCCAACCAGGCCAGCGACACCGTCAAGAGCGTCTCCTCCAGCCTCGTCCAGGGCCAGGTGCCGTTGGTCAGCACGGTCACCGACAAGGAGGGCGTACCGATCGCCTACGTGTTCGACCAGAACCGGTTCAACACGCCGCCCCAGGCGATCGCTGATGAGATGAAAGCGGCGATCATCTCCATCGAGGACCGGCGGTTCTTCGAGCACAACGGCGTGGACTGGCGCGGCACCGCCCGCGCGGCGACGACCAACCTGACTGCCAGCGGCAGTGCATTGGAAGGCCAGGGCGCCTCCACCCTCACCATGCAGTACGTCAAGAACTACCTGTTGTACGCGGTCGCGCGCAACGCCGCAGAACGGGCGGCGGCCGTGGAGAGCAGCCCAACGCGCAAGCTGCGCGAGATCCAGGCGGCGCTGCAACTGGAGAAGCAACTGTCCAAGGACGAGATCCTGGCGCGATATCTCAATATCGTCTTCTTCGGTCACAACGCCTACGGGGTGGCGTCGGCCGCGAGGACCTACTTCAACACCACACCAGACCGGCTCACCATCGCCCAGGCGGCACTGCTCGCCGGCATGGTTCGATCGCCCAGCACCTACGATCCGGTGGAAAACCCCGAGCAGGCTTTGGCGCGGCGCAATGTCGTGATCGCTGAGATGAACAACGTCGGGTCGATCACCCGCGAGCAGGCGGCAGCAGCCATGGCGGAGCCACTGGGTATCCAACGTCCGCTGACCGGTCTCACCAACGGTTGCGTCGGTGCCGGCCCAGCGGATGGCTTCTACTGCCAGTACACCCTGGACTACCTCAGCGCCGCGGGCTTCACGGAAGAAAAGCTGCGTCGCGGCGGGTACCTGATCCGCACCAATCTCGACCGGCGGGCCAGCGATATCGCCAAGCGCGCGGCGAATTCCGAAGTGCCGACCCAGACCCAGGGGATCGCCAACGCGATGGCGATCGTGGAGCCGGGCCGTGAACGGCACGCAGTCCGGGCGCTGGTGGCCAACCGCGACTACGGCCTCGACGCCGACGCCGGCCAGACCTCCTACGCCCTGCCCTCCCTCGTGCAGGGCTTCGGAGCCGGATCGATCTACAAGATCTTCACTGCCGCCGCGATGCTGGAGCGCGGTATGGGGATCGAGAACCCGGTGCCGGTGACGGATTCCTACACCTCGCGGGTGTTCAAGGACAACGGCCGTGCATACTCGGTCGGCAATGCGGGTGACTACCGCAACGGTTCGGTCTCGCTGCAGACCGCCCTGGCGATCTCCCCGAACACCACGTTCGTGGCTCTGGAGGATCGGATCGGGAAGATCGACCCGGTGGTGGACATGGCCTACCGGCTGGGCATGCGGCAAAGCCTGACGGCTCGCGACTCCGAGAACCGCACGATCGCCGACGCAGTCAAGCAAGAGCGCCGGGGCTCCTACACCCTCGGACCCGAGCCGACCAGCCCACTGGACCTCGCCAACGTCGGCGCCACCCTGATGAGCGGCGGGAAATGGTGCCCGCCGACCCCGATCGATGCGGTGCTCGACCCCAACGGCGACCCGGTGAAAATACCGGAGGCGCCCTGCGAGCAGGTCGTCCCCGAAGGCCTGGCGAACGCCATGGCGGTTGGGCTGAGCAAGGATGACCAGCCCGGCGGCACGGCCTTCGCGGCCGCGCAAGCCGCGAAGTGGACCCGCCCGATGCTCGGCAAGACCGGCACCACCACGGCCAACCGATCCGCCGGGTTCGTCGGCGCCACGCCGCAGTACTCCGGTGCGGTGCTGGTCTGGCCCGACGGGTCGCGACCGGCCCCGATCTGCGATACCGACCCTCCCCGGCTGTGCGGAGCCGGCAACATCTTCGGTGGCAAGGTGCCCGCCCGGACCTGGTTCGACGCGATGGTCCCGTTACACGGTGGGCTGCCGGTGATGCCTCTGCCGCCCACCGAACCGCGCTACCTGACCGGCGCCGGCACACCCGTGCCCGACGTCGTCGGACAGGGTGAGAACAGCGCAGTGCTCACCCTGGTGCGTGCTGGATTCCGGGTGAATCGGGAGACGTCGGAGTCGGACCGGCCGCCGGGCACGGTCTCGTCCCAGTCGACCCGATCTGCGATGCTTGGTGACACGGTGACGATCGTCATCAGTACCGGCAAGCCGCGGTCGAGGGCGACGCCGACGAGTCCGCCTTCCACTTCGGATTCTTACGAGCGGCCACGGCGGCGCGGGCAGGACTCGTCAGATGACGAACCCCGGGAACGAGATGACGACTCCCGGCAACAAGATGATGACTCCCGGGAACGGGCGTCTGAGTCGACCGACGGGCCACCGCGACTGCAGGACCGGTAGCCGCCATCCGGCACCTGCCAGTGAGCCCGGGGCGGCGGAGGCCGCCAGGATGCCCGGCTGCCGCCCGTCAACCCTGCAGTACCGCCAGGACCGCAGCAGCCACCCGGGAACCTTCGGCGCGGCCGGCTGCTCTGGCCTTCGCTGCCTTCATCACCAGACCCAACTGTCCGAGCCCGGGCCGCTTGCCAAGTCCCTCGGCGACCTCGTCGACGGCCTCGGTGACGACCACCCTGATCTCATCGTCGCTGAGCTGCGCGGGCAGGTAGTGAGCGAGCACCTCACCCTCGGCACGCTCACGGCTTGCCAGCTCATCGCGCCCCGCCGCAGCGAACATCTCAGCAGCTTCCCGGCGTTTCTTGGCCTCGCGGGCGAGCACCGCCAGTACTTCCTGGTCGGACAGCTCCCGGGCCGCAGCGCCGGCAACCTCTTCGGTGGTGATCGCCGTCAGCGCCATCCGCAGGGTCGCCACCATGATGGTGCTCCGGGCCTTGATCGCCGTAGACAGGTCGGCGCGCAGCCGATCTTTCAATTCCGCCATGACGTTGAACACTAGAGCGCTCCAGTGGCCTGGTCACACTAAGCTCGCCGGTGTGAATCGCTTGGGACGCGCCCTCGCCGGCGCCGCGGCGCTCGCTGTCGCAGGGACGGCATACTCAGCCGGTGTCGAGGTCCGCCACTGGACGCTTCGGCAGGCCACGCTGCCGGTACTGCCGATCGGGGCTGCGCCACTGCGGATCCTGCACATCTCCGACCTCCACATGACCCCGAACCAGCGCTCCAAGCAGCGCTGGTTAGCTCGCCTGGTCGAGCTGCAACCCGATCTTGTGGTGAACACCGGCGACAACCTGGCGCACCAGCGGGCGGTACCAGCTGTGCTGCGAGGGCTCACGCCGCTGCTGACCCTGCCCGGGGTGTTCGTCTTCGGGAACAACGACTACTACGGCCCGAAACCCAAGAACCCGGTTCACTACCTGGCTCGCACCGCCAAGCGCATCCGTGGTGCGCCGCTGCCATGGACGGATCTGCGTGCCGCGTTCGCCGAGCACGGCTGGCACGATCTGACGAACACCCGCCGCCAGCTCACCGTGGCCGGGCGCCGGATCATCGTCGCCGGGGTGGACGATCCGCACCTGCGTCGGGACCGCTACCAGCGGATCGCCGGACGGGCTGATCCCGCCGCTGATCTCCGGTTAGGGGTGACGCACTCCCCGGAGCCGCGGGTGCTGGACGCCTTCGCTGCCGACGGATACGACCTCGTGCTGGCCGGTCACACGCACGGTGGACAGCTGCGACTGCCCGGCTACGGCGCGATCGTGACCAACTGCGGGCTGGATCGCTCCCGGGCCCGCGGAGAGTCGCGGTGGGGCGCACATACCTGGCTGCATGTGTCGGCGGGCGTGGGCACCTCTCCCTACGCGCCGGTGCGCTTCGCCTGCCCCCCGGAAGCGAGCCTGCTCACCTTGGTCCCGCGAGGTAGCGGTTCAGCGGTGCCGGCCGGTGCCTGGGCGGCCGTCGGCGTCGGTTAGACTCCGCAGCGTCCAGCCGGGGTGTGGCGCAGCTTGGTAGCGCGCTTCGTTCGGGACGAAGAGGTCGTGGGTTCGAATCCCGCCACCCCGACGGCACAAAACACCAGTTCAGGAGCCTTCATCGGTGGGCTCCTGAACTGTTTCCGGTGCTAGTTCAGGGTCGGGAGTCAGCAGAAAGTCAGCAAATACTGACCTGACTCGCTGGTCCCGGTCTTGCGACGGGTGGGTGTAGCGGTCGAGCGTGGTCGATGTCTGCTCATGTCCCATGACCGCCGACACGTCGTTGATCGGCACACCGGCCAAGACCAGCCAGGTGGCGTACGAATGGCGAAGATCATGAAAACGAAGCCCACCGTGCGCACGCCTGACAATGTGCTCGGTCGCTTCCCGACTGGTGGTGAATTCCTTCGACCACTCGCTACCTTCACCATCCTGCCAGTGCGCCATAAACTTGTACTCACCAACTTCGACGATCTTGCCAAGTAGACCGGCGCGCACCAGCGAGGGCCGCCAGACCTTCGCGCGAAAGGTGGTACGGCGGACCGCAGCACCGCTCCGCGAGGTGAACACAAGCCCGGCGGCACCGGACGGGTAGCGCCGCTTATGGTCGGTGAGCAGATCAACCACGAATCCCGGCAGCGGCACGACGCGGCGACCTGCCCGCGACTTTGGGTAAGGCTTGTCCGTGACGTGCCCGGAAACCTCGACCGCCACTCGGACCACGCGCAGGGTCCGCGAGGCCAGGTCGAGGGCATCCCACCGTAGGCCCGCGCACTCGCCCCACCGCAGACCGGTCCCGCCGGCCAGCCCGACGAGTGCCCGGTACCGCTCTGGCACCGCCGGAAGTAACTGCGTGATCAGTTCTTGCTGGGTGATGACCTGATCGTCAGTGTCTTTGCGCCGCCGACGCGTGAGCCGCACACCCTCGCACGGGTTGTGCCCGATGAGCCGATCGCGGACTGCGGCTCGCAACACAGACGAGGTAAGGCGGTAGCACTCGGCGACGGTTGCTGGAGACAGTCGAGCGCCCAGCTCGGTGACCCACTGCTGGACCGTCAAGTGGTCGATCTTGGTGAGCGGTGTTGTGCCCCATCGGGGCTCAACGTGGTTGCGCATGATCGACGCATCACGTGCCGCCGTGGTGATCTCGTCGTTCCTCGCATTAAGCCACCGGGCCGCATAGGCACCAAAGCGGATCCGACCGGCGTGCGGGTCAACGTAGAGGCCGCGACTGACCGCGGTCTCTACCTCGGCGAGGTATGCCTTGGCCTCCCGTTTCGTGAGAAAGGTCTTGGCCCGCTGCCGCCCAGCGGCATCACGCCAATTCGCTCGGTAAGCACCGGCCGGTGTCGGCACGATGTGACCCATCAGTACTGCCCTCCGTTCTTGTCATCCGTCAGGCTGTCGAGCCAGGCGTGGAAGCGGGCGCGAGGAATGACCCACCGACCGCCCAGCCGCAGCGCCGGAATGGTGCCGTCGCGCACCAGCGCATACGCCGTACCGCGCGAGAGCGACAAGAGCCGTGCGACTTCAACCACGGTGTACACAGCCCGTTCGGCGAGCTGTGTGGTCGGCGTTGAGTCGTGCTCTCGTGCTCCACTAACCAAGGCGACTACCTTGCCCATCGGGGGGAGATCCTTTGGTAGCGTGTCGCTCCGTTGAACTTCGGTCCTGATCTTGTAGGACTGCAGGCGATCATCCACTCGCC
>JBOHHF010000585.1:0-2795 GCA_050700495.1 Pseudonocardiaceae bacterium | reverse complement strand
GGCCAGGCGGATCGCTTCGGTGGTGGAGTCGGCGTGGCCGTTGGCTGGTGCGGGTACCGGGAGCCTGGTCAGCTCGCTTGGCGCGATTTCCAGGGCGTTGGCCAGCACCACGATTTCCGTGAGGGTCACGGCACGCTGACCGTGCTCGATCCGGTGCAGGGTCGAGGAGCTCATCCCGGCCAGCCCCGCGATCACCCGCAGCGATTTGTCTCGGGCTTCGCGGATCCGCCGCAGCCGCCAGCCGATGGTTCGCGCGTGCTCCGCTTCCATCGCTGCACCTTCATTCACCGAGGCCGACCCCCTGCCGATGCCCGCAGGCGGTCGACGCTGGGCGGTACGCCCGGGTGGGAGTGCGGTCACCAGGCTATCGGCCGGTTCTCCGGCTCGGGTGGGTAGCTGGGGTGGTGAAGGCCGGTTGTTGCCGAGGTATCTGGTGAGTTTTGGCTGGTCCCGGCGGCCTCCCAGATCCCGGTCGAGAGCTGGGCGGCTCGGGAGATGTTCAGCCGCACGCTGACCTGGGTGCCCGCGCAGCTCAGGTGCAGGGTCACGTTGCCGTCGCGGCAGGCGACCAGCCGTGCCATGCCGTCGGGGTTGGCGCGGGTCAGGCCCTGCACGGGCACCACCCAGTTGTCCCGGCTGATGTCACCGCTCACGAAGTCGCCGCCGGCACAGCGACCGGGCGCTCGCGCTGCAACTGGTCAGGGATCGGTGGGATGGTGCGCATCGGGTCCTCTCCCGCCGGCAAAAGCAGGGATCAACCCTGCCCCGATGTCTCCATCGGGTGAGGGGTGCTTACAGAGCGGAGATTCTGGTACAGAACGCGTACAACGCCGAATATAGCCGATAACATCGACAGTGCGTACGGAGGAGGTCAACGCGTAGAACATCCGCTTACGGTGCCGGTCGTGACGCTGGTGACGACGGGACAGCTCGCTGCCGAGCTGGGGGTCAGCCGCAGCGCGGTGCTCAAGTGGTACCGAGCCGGGCTGATCACTCCTGAGTTGATCACACCGGGCAACCACCTGCGCTGGAACGCTGAGCGGGTCCGCGAGCAGCTGCACGCCCTCCGCCAGCGTGACGAATGATGCCCAGGTGTCGTGCTGGGCGTTCAGCCCGCCGTCGATGTGCGGTGCGGCCGGTGAGGCGACTCTGGTCACGCTCTGGGGCGCTCGCCGAGTAGCTGGCGCAGGTGATCGGTGGTGGCGGAGGTCACGCTCCCACCGTTCCTCGGCCTGGTCCCGGGCCTGTTCGGCGGCATCGAGCTGGTCGATAACCCATTGCCGCACAAGCACGCTCGGCTCAACGCCGCGGGCCTCGGCGAGCTGGCGAGCTGCGGGTCGACGTCGACCGCATTCAGGTAGCGCAGCGACCGGCGCAGGTGCGCCGGGTCAGGGACGTCGATCCGGATTAGTGGCAGGGTGACGACCGGCACCCCGTCGTACAGGTCCTCGCCCATACCGACATTGTAAAACAACGTTCAACAGTTGGCATGCGATGAGGAAAGAACCACGGTGCGAGCTACTGCTGGCTGGGCGAGGTGACCTCTCGCGAACCAACAGAAGGCTCCTGGGTTGCCGTCTCGATGCAAGCCCGCAGATTCGTGAATGAAGCCTTCGCAGGGTTCAGTCGGAGCAGGCTGCCCAGTGTGATGCTCTTTTGCTCGCCTACCGCAGTGTTCAATCGGTCTGTCGACAGCACATAGAAATCCCACTGGTCCAGGTTGAGCGGGTTCACTGTAGCTTTATCAGTGTGCGTCAAGACGCAGAACACGAACACGTCGGCCTGGCGCTTTCGCTCGGTCGCATAGGTGTTCGTATCCGCGTACCACCCTGTCTTGGGCTCGATATCAAATTTGATTGGTGACAGCTTCGTCTGCGACCAGGACTGCAGGGAGGCTGACGATTTCACCTCCACCCGGCAACCCTGGAAGCAGAGGTCAGTGGCGTCCCACTCAGGACGCACGCCACCGTCGACACATTCCAGCGTCAGCCCCACGATGTACTCGGCGAGAACACCGCGCATAACGTTGCCCACCAGGTCCGAACAGGACCAGCGCCAGAAGCCGAGCAGGTTGGCGCCAACATCCTGGCCCTGGAGAGTGAATCGATCGTCGCCGGTCTTCGGCGTCACGGTAAGCGCATCCAAGCTCGGCTGGGCCACGGGCGGTGCTCTTCCTTGGTTTATGGGGGCAGGTTTATGGGGGCGTCTTGACGGACAGTCGGTGAATGATGAACGGAGGATGTCAGGAGGGTTCGACGGCGGAGAGGTCGGCGGGCTCTCCCGCGTTCAGGCTCGCTGTGTGGACTCTGGCTGAGGCGATCTCGTGGCCGCAATCGATCTGAGGTTGGTCGATCTCGAAGGTGGCGCTGGCGAAGTATCCGCGCCGCGCTTTGTCGGGGTCTGGGTGCGGGTTGCGGTAGAGCCGTTCGCCGAGGTTACGCAGGTGCAGCATCGCGGGCACGGCGAGGATCATGAAGCGGGGCTTGCCGTTGAAGGCGATCTCCAGGTGGGCGAGGAGCTCGGCGTAGGCGTCGCTGAAGGCCACTGCGTGCTCATAGACCGCCTTGTCGTCGTACCGGGCGTAGTCGGCGACGGAAGCGTTCGGGTCGATCCGGTAGGCATCTTCCCAGCGCACGTCGATCGAAGGGCCGGTCGGCGGCGCGTCGGGGATGTCGTGCGGGCCGTAGGTCCGCCCGGTGAGGATCTCGTTGAACCGGAAGTAGTGGGCGACCTGGCGCCGCTCGCCGAATAGCTGGTCGTCGCTGTCGAAGATGGAGTCGCGCAGTCCCTCCCCC
>JBOHHF010000584.1:0-3732 GCA_050700495.1 Pseudonocardiaceae bacterium | reverse complement strand
AGGGTGATCAAAAGGTACCGCGCGCACAGTCACCGCATCAAACGAACTACCGACCACGGCCAACTCCATAACGGTCCAGCAAAGATCCACATCTTCAAGGTCCCGCGCCTAACTTAGCGGCATTGACGCCTGGCCCGGCTCTGTGTCCGGGGCGCGTTGCGTTGGCCGTGTTCCCCTTGGCCAGCCCCCTTTCCTCCACCACCTCCGCGACCGGAGTCGTGTTCGGTGGCTTCGCAGGTACTACGGGGCTGTCAGACTTCCCACGCTCGTTCATCTCAGGCTTACCGCCTCAGCGTTCCCTGAGCGGCCCGCCCGGCCATCACCCGAGCGGGCGATCGTGGGATCTCCCGGTTCTCGCGCATGGAGATTCCGTACATGCACAGGTTCTCCGACCGCGCGGGGTCCCCTGGCGACTCGCGTATAGCGCCGCCAGCGATGTTGCCTTCCGACCTGTTTAACGGCGTCGGCACCCCGAACTCCTTGATTTCGCGGCTCAATAGCCCAGCCTGCACGTGCCCCTGCCAACGCTTCGCCGACGACCTCACGGACGCCAACGCATGACTCGGGGTCATCGTGGGTCGCTAGCCCTTCGATGTAGAGCTCTCTCATCTCCTTCTCCATGCCGGTTTATCCCGGCGCTCTAAACATTCAGCCTGGCCATCCGACGTGGCGTTAGGTAACGGTGTGTGACGGCCCGTCTGTCGCTCGCGGGTGGTGATGTGATCGCAGGGGGTGCTGCTCAGGTGGGGGCGGGGAGTGGTGGGATCCAGGATCGGCCGGTGAGGGCATCGCGGATGACCTTGAGCTGGTCGAGTCCGTGTTTGGCTGCGGTGCAGAGCACGCCGCGGATCCGGTAGCGGTCTCGGGTTCTGGCCTCGGAGGTGAGCCGGCCGGAGGTGTTCTGCTGGGTTTTCGCGGGGCGCACGTCGCGTTCGGCCTGGTGGGAGGTGGGTGGCACGCGCAGGTCGCCGACGAAGCGCAGCACGTCGTCCTCCCGGTCGCGCAGCACCTCCAGCAGCACCCGCCCGACCGGCTGCTTCGTGCGTGCCTGGGGACCGGGGATGCGCCGGACCTGCGACAACCCGACCCGCACCCCGTGGCGGAACCGTGAGATCAACCGGTCGGTGAGGTGGGCGGGTACCGCCTGATCGCCGGCGTCGCGGGCCAGGTTGGCCTGGTGGATCAGCCCGCGCAGGGTGTCTTGGATCTGCACGGGCCAGTGCGCGTCGGGGTAGGTCTGGGCGGCATCCTCAAGATCACGAAGAATGTGCTGGCAGCACAGCTGGTGGATCAGGTCGCCGACCTCGGGGTGGTCATAGAGGACGTAGCGGTCGTGGACCACGACCCCGGTCAGGTCGGCGAGGATGAACGCCGTGAACGTGGGCAGGTCCCGGTCGCCGAGCATGTACCAGGTGTAGAACTCGGTGCAGGCCACCAGCAGGTACTCGTCGGCCTTGCGCCGGCCCTCGCGTGGCTTGCGCGGCCCGACCCTGATCGGGGTCTCATCACAGCACACCGCGTACGCCAACGTGATCAAGGTGCGGATCCGGTTGTCGGCCTCCTCCATGGCGGCCGCGGCCTGCTTGATCGTGCCGTGCGCGAACCCGACCGACGGCGCCGCGCCGGTCAACGACTCCAGCAACGCCACGCACCGGTGCACCGGAAGGGCGTGCACCACCATCAGCTACACACACCACGCCCGAAGGTTCGGCCCGTACTCGACCCGCCCGCCACCGGCGCCATCGGGGCGGGCGGCGGTGTGCTCCTTGCCGCAGCCACACCGCACCGTGTGCAGCTCGTAATGGGTGGTGGTGACCGCCACCAGCGGGATCTCGGTCTGCTGGAAGCGGTCGCCGACCCCGAGATCGGCTGCCCCGCCCAGCTCGGCGCCGCAGTCGCAACGGCCCTCGGGGAACCGGTCCACCCGCTCGTCGGGGTCAGGCCGCCAGGCCAGGTTCGCCCCCGCCGCCCCGCGCTGCTTACCCCGCTTGCGACCTCCCCGCCGGCAGGTTACTTCTTGACCAGCCCGTCCGGCGCCGTCCTACCCGGCTCCCCGTCCTTCGACGGCGGCATCGACGAGTTGGCACTGTTGCGCGACACCAGCCGCTCCAACCGCGCCAGCCGCGCCGCCAGCTCCACATTGGCCGCCCGCAACGTCGCGATCTCCTGGGCCTGGGCGGTCACCAGCACGACGAGCTCCTCACGCGACAACTCACCCAGATCCGGCACCCGAGAAGATCATCACAGCCAGCAGCTTCTCACACGCACCCACCAGTCCCCGGCGTGTCGCAACAGACCCGACCGCTCCACCGAAGACCGTCACGCACCGCAACAGAACCGCACCGGCGGTGAATGTTTACCCTGCTCCCTCGTACCGGTTGCCAAATTTATGGGCCTCGCCGCCAGGTCGTGGGCTCATGGCCCGTCCTTGTAGATTGATCGTGGCATGCTCGGTAATTCCGTCTCTTTGGTCCTCTGAAAATGTGGGCGCTCTTGCTGAGCGGGTCAAACGTTCTTGATCATGCCGGCTTGTAGTCCCCAGTTTGCTGTCGGCTGGGACTGTCGTGCACCACGGGTGGGCAAGGCTCACTCGCGTCGGCCAGCGTAGGACACACCCCTGACACTTTCCGCGAGGGACCGTAATTCGCGAGCATCTTGTCTGGCCTCCCTGTCAACATGATCGGCGTGAACGTGTTGGAGCTACGAGCAGGCGCTACAGGCGAGCGGGCCATCGAGACCCTCCGCCAAGCCGCGATGGACGCGGGCCACCTCGGCAGCGCCGCTCCCGGTCGGACTGGCGCCCAAGTCCTTGATCGCTACCTGTCGTGGGCCGAGGATGCCGAGCGGATGCTTGGCAACGTCCTGGATCCGGAGACAGTCACCGACGTCATCCACACACCGCGGTACTGGTCGCTCAGAACAGCGACCGGAGAGACGCCTCGACTGACACCGCTCGTCTTGGCCGAAGCGGCCGACGCACTGCGCCGTGAGCGGGACCGCTGGCGAAGCCACGCGGCGATACTCGTGGTGCCCGACACCAACATGTTCCTTCAGCAGGACGCACCGTTCGAGCAGATCGACTGGCCGGTGGCGATCGACAGCCGGATCGACGTCCGTATCGTCCTTCCGCTCGTCGTTGTGCATGAGCTTGATCGCCTGAAGCGGCAGGGCAACAACACTACGAGCAAGTTGGCCCGCAGTGCGTTGAGGTGGCTGGCAGCGAACCTGCCGACCGACCCGAACGGACGGTCAGCGAAGCTGTCGGCGGGGCATCCCGAGACGACCGTAGAGGTGTACGTCCAAGATGGCCCCACCCGGCCCGAGGACGCGGACGGACTCATCATCAGGTTCGCCAAACAGCTTGGAACCGTTGCAGAGATGCAGACCAAGCTGGTGACCCACGATCTTGGAATGCGGCTGCGGGCGAGGGCCCTCGGAGTGGAGGCGGTGCAGTTGCCGGATCCGTGACGGTCGGCTGCCGACGGTCTACGGTATCTGGCGAATCCCGGGCCGCAGGGTGGCCCGCATCCGCCGCCAATCGCGCCCCTCACCAGTAGTCCGCTCCCCTTAGCAGTCCGCGTAGTACACCGCATGTCGTCCTGAAAGTGTCAATCCCCTCGGACCGTGGAGACTTCGGTTGTAGTGATGTTGAACGGGGTGGCTGGTCTTGTGGTGCCCGCGTCCTGTGGTGGGCAGGCTGGGCCTGCCCGCGTTTCCTGCCTGAGGGGTCGC
>JBOHHF010000583.1:0-4153 GCA_050700495.1 Pseudonocardiaceae bacterium | reverse complement strand
AGTACTCGCTGCTCGGGACGTCCCTGGTGTCGGTGGTGCGCGGCCTACGCGGAACGTGGCCGCAGGTGGAGACCAGCCAGCGGGCATACGTAGCTGATCCTCAGGGGCTGCTGGCCCGGGAACACGCGCAGCTGAGAGCGCTGGCCACTACCGCCCGTCGCGGCGCACTGCCGCTGCGGGTCCCGCAGATCATCACCTACGAGGCCGGGGTGCTTATCACGGTCGCAGTGGCGGCACCCAGCTTGTCGACCGAACTGCTCCGCGGCAGCCAGCACCCTGGAAAATTGCTCACCCAGGTGGCCGACACCGCGAGGCGCCTGCAATGCGCATGTGATGCCGGGAACCCTGCACTCGGCGCCGTCATGTTGAGCAGGTCACACAGTTCTATCGCGGGAACCTATGCCCGGAAGTTTCTCAGCCCGCGCCGCGCCCAAGATTACCTCACCGCGCTGGGTGATGGATGGGCAGGTCCTACGGAACGTCGCGAGATCCAGGACTCGCTAACCGGGTTGCGCAGCGTGCTGTCGTCGCTGCTACGCCCCACCGCTCCGCTGGTGGTGATCTACGGCGACCTCAAACCCGAGCACGTCCTTCTTGAGCCAGCCGGGTGGCAAACCTGGGTCGACCCCGGGTTGCAACGCGCTGACCCGGCCGCCGAGCTCGCCAAACTGGTGTCGCGCACCGCGCTGCTGCTCGTCGCTGCACAGCCACCGGCGGATCGGATCAGCGCCATCCTCGATGCCCTGGACCAGCTGGTCACTGATTTCCTCAGCCGCGACGCACGGGGCGACATGCACATGCTGCGGCGGTTGCTAGCCCTGTGGCTGGCCGACTGGTCGAACTACCTGGCCACCGGCCTGTCTCTGCCACCGCAGGTGCCACTGCCGCTACTCCCGATGCTGCAGGCCGCCACCGCCCAGTCCCGCGCGCTGCTGCTGTTGGCTACCGATATCGCCGCGCACCTGGTCACCAATCCCGCCCACGCCTGGCATGTCGCCTTGCACGGCTGCCATCAGCTCGCCTGCGGACAGCACCGATGAGCTCACATCCATACCCGGCCACCCTCGGAATCATCGGGGCTGGCAAGGTCGGGCGCGCGGTGACTGCCGCGGTAGTCACCACTGGTCTGGTCTCCACTGTCCTGGTGCACAGCCGCCGGCTGGTGGAGAGCATCGCTCTGGCTACCGACGCCGCGGACTCGGCCGCCACCCAACACATCCCGATCAGAATCGACGCCGTCGAGCACCCCCGTGACCTCCGCGACGCGGCGCTGCTCATCGTGTGTGTCCGGGCCCGATTCACCAACCACGCCCAAGACCGGCGGGGCGGCCTGCTACTTAACGCGCCGTTGGTCGCCAACATCGCCCACCAGCTCCACGGCTTCCCCGGCCCGGTGGTGATGGTAAGCAACCCGGTCGATGTGATGAGCCGGGTGTTCGCCGAGCACAGTGACACCACGGTGCTGGGAATTGGCTCGAACCTCGACTCCGCGCGCTACCGCACGCTGGTGGCGCACCACCTCGCAGTGTCTCTCACAGCTGTGTCCGGGTCAGTGCTCGGTGAGCACGGCGAGACCGCAGTCATCTGCGAACATGCCACCTGCGTGCACCATGAACCCGTCCATCTGCCGCTGGGCCTCATCCGACAACAGTTGTGTGAGAGGTCCCCGCTCATCACCGCCGGAATGGACCGGACCCAGCACGGGCCCGCCGGCGCCGTGCTGTCCACCGTCCGCAAGCTGCTCGGACTGACCGACGGCCACGAGGAACTCTCCGCGCCCAGCCCCGGCGGTGTGTACCTCGGGCAACGGCTGCGGTTCGTCGCAGGCCGGTGCTGGAATGACCCGCCCGAACACTCCGTCGCCGAACAAGCCGCCCTCAACACCAGCGCATACCGGCTCAAGACCCTCTATGAACACGTCAAGACCCACCTGTAGTACCGGAAAAGGAACGAGTCGTGCTTATCTCAACCCCGCCGCACGCCGTACGAGTCAGCGCCGGACCCGCCACCGTCCTCGTCACCAGCGACGACCCCGCAGTCACTGACTGGATCACCCAGTACCTCGGGTCCTGGTGGACGGTGCGACCCACTACCCCAGCCGCCGAGACCAGCGGGCCCGTGCTGCGCTGTCAGATCCATCCCGACCGCTTCGTCGCCGCCCAAGACAGCCTCAGCACCCGGGCGCACCAGGTCATCGAGTTCGCGCGCAACCCCATCCACGTCACCGACGACGCCGTCTGTGCAGTCGACTCGACTGAGCAGGTCGCCTACCACACCGACGCTAGCCGCACCCGACTCACCCTCACCGCTCACGGTTCGCTAGCGCTGTGCCTGGCCGCCGCCCGCATTACCCGCGAACTCATCCGAGCCCAGCTCGAAGCCGACGGGTGGGCCATCATGCACGCCAGCGCCACCGTCCGCGACAACAACGCCACCCTCGCGCTCGGACCCAAAGGCGCCGGCAAGACCACCACCGCGCTGCTACTCGCCACACAGGGGCAGCAACTACTGGCCAACGACCGGGTTTTCCTGCACCCCGCCACCCTGGCCCTCCTGCCCTGGCCCGCCGCCGCGGCGCTCGGACTCGGCCTGCTGCACGCCCACGGCTTCCTCGACGGCGTGCGCGCCCGGTTGGCCACCGGGCAACACCTGCACCCCACCGTCGACCCCACCGTCACCGCCGCCATCCTCGACGGCCGCACCAACCCACTGCGCGACCCACGCGGCCGCGAACTCAAAACACAACTATTCCCGCACCAACTCACCGACTGGCTCGGCCTGCACCTAGCCCGCTCCGCCACTGCCACCGCGCTGATCTTCCCCCGTATCGACCCCGATGGCGAACCCCGCCTCGATATACCCTCGCGCATCCTCACCACCAGCGACTTCTTCGACCCCGACCACGACGACCGCTACCCCGACTTCCTACGCCTGACCCGGATCACCCCCGAACACCGCCACCAGATCTGGGCACGCACCCGAGACGCGCTGGCCACCGTCCCGCACCACAGTGTCGTCCTCACCCACGACACCGCACGATCACGACAGCTACTCGCGGCTCAGGCCACGGTGGGCAGGGTGGGCTGGAGACGTCATAGTGCTCATCCGCAGCACGCCGATCCGGTCGAGCATCCGGACGTGACCCGCCAGACCAGGGAAAGCTGCGGCACAGGGCAGTAGGCCGAACGGCCATGAGGAACTCTCCGCGCCCAGCGCCAGCGGCGTGTACCTCGTTGGGTCAAGAAAACCCCGAGCCTCGTGGAGACGGGTGAGTACTGCAGCTCACGGCCCCGGGTGGTGAACGCGGCAGGGAGCAGCGTTGCCGGCTCGATGCGCCCACGTCTACCGCCCGCACTGAGTCCTTCGAAGAGCGTGGGCTAACCTCACGTGTTCCCCAGCACGTTCCCGAGGGAAAGTTCTGTGACTGGCAATGGACAGCGGAAGCATCATGACAGCACAAGTAGTGATGGGTATGATGCCTACATGCGCACCACCGTCACCCTGGACGACGACGTCGCCGCCGCGTTACGAACCGCGATGCGCGAACGGGGCGTGTCCTTCAAGGAGGCGCTGAACTCCGCCGTCCGCTCCGGATTGTCCGCCGCCAACCCACCGGCACGCCCTTACCGGGTCACGCCGTTCGCTGCCGAGATCCGGCCCGGTGTCGACCTCACGAAGATCAACCGGTTACTGGCCGACTGGGAAGACGAAGAGATCCTCCGCCAGCTCGAGCTCGGCAAGTGAAACTGCTCGATATCAACCTGCTGGTCTTCGCGACCAACGAGGCAACTGCCCAGCATGCTCGCGCCCGTTCCTGGTTCGAGGAGATCATGTCCGGTTCGGAGACCGTAGCCTTCCCGTGGCATGCTCTGATCGGCTTCGTCCGGCTCACCACCCGGCGCGCTGTCATGGATCCTCCGCTCACCGTTGATAGCGCCATCGATTACGTCCAGGAGTGGCTCACTCAGCCATGCGCGACCACCGTGCATCCCACGTACCGGCACTTGGCGGTGCTGCGGGAGTTGCTCAACGCGGTTGGCACCGCGGGTAATCGTGTGCCGGATGCACACTTAGCCGCCCTGGCCATCGAGCACGGGGCGACCCTCTGCTCGGCCGACGAGGACTTTGGCCGGTTTCCCGGCCTGGTCTGGAT
>JBOHHF010000582.1:0-1977 GCA_050700495.1 Pseudonocardiaceae bacterium | reverse complement strand
CGAGCGCGCGCTGGCCCTGGAACTGGACGCCTACAGCAGCATCTTGGCCGAGGTCAGCGACACGTTGGAACCACACCGGCTGTGCGGCTATCTCTATGACCTGGCGCGTGACTTCACAACCTTCTACGAGGCATGCCACGTGCTCAGAGCCGGCGAACCGATCCGCAGCAACCGGCTCGCGCTGTGCCAACTCACCGCGCACCCTGCGGCACGGACTCGGCCTCCTCGGAATCACCGCACCCGAACGCATGTGAGACTGGTCTGTCGCCCGCCTTGATCAGCATCACCGACCGTGCCGTGCTTGCGATCCTGGAAAACCACATCCAGCCCGACGGCTCGGTGCGGATTGGTCTCCCTCGACCGGGTGAAACGGTCAGCCGCATTATGCCTTAACCCCCCGCGTTCGCGGATGTTCTCTCGATTTTCCTGCGCAGTTGCGGTGATTTGCGGATGGCCTTGCATAAGGATTCTGACCAGGGATTCGCTCGTACGCGGGCACCGTTGCGGCGGTGTCTGATGCGCGGTGGGATGGGAACCAGTCGTACGCGCTGACGTGACGGCTCCTCGGTGATTCCCGGTCGCCGGGGTCACCCACCACATCCGGTCGGTGCCCGACCGGGGCGAGGAGCAGGCCCGTGACACGCATCACCGTCATGGTCGACGACGTCTCCTACGTCGACGATGTCGAACCACGAACACTCCTGGTACATCACCTACGGGAGAGGTTGGGCAAGACCGGAACGGTCGTCGGCTGCGACACCAGCAACTGCGGCGCCTGCACCGTACACCTCGATGGCCGCAGCGTGAAGTCCTGCTCGGTCTTCGCGGTCCAGCTCGACGGCAGCGAGATCACGACGATCGAGGGTCTGGCCCGCGATGGGCAGCTGCACCCGATGCAGCAGGCCTTCCACGACAACCACGCCCTGCAGTGCGGCTTCTGCACCCCCGGCATGATCATGCAGGCGATCGACCTGCTCGGTGACGATCCCGATCCCGACGAGCAGACGGTGCGCGAGGGCCTGGAGGGCAACCTCTGTCGCTGCACCGGATACCAGAACATCGTGCGTGCCGTGCTCGACGCCGCCCAGAAGATGCAGCCCGCCGCGGCCTCACCGCGCGACATGTCCGCACCGCAGACCAGCGCTGTCGCTGGAGGGGGTAGCTGATGACCACCACCGCGCAGCCGACGACCGCGGAGTTGGGCCGGGCCCGCAAACGCAAGGAGGACGCCCGGCTGATCACCGGGCAGACCCGCTGGACGGACAACCTCATGCTGCCCGGGATGCTGCACCTCGCCGTGGTGCGCAGCCCGCTGGCCCACGCCAAGATCACCAGGATCAATACCGACGCGGCCAAGCGGCTACCCGGTGTGCATGGCGTGTTCACCGCCGTCGACCTTGGCGCCGAGGCGATCAACATGCCCTGCGCCTGGCAGATCACCCCGGACATGAAGGCACCGCAAGCGCCGCCGCTGGCCTTCGACACGGTGCACTTCGCCGGCGAGGGGGTCGCGATCGTGGTGGCTCGCGATGCGGCGTCGGCCGCAGACGCCGCCGACGCTGTCGAAGTGGATTACGACGGGCTGGCGCCGGTGCTCGATATGGAAGCCGCACTGGCCGACGGCGCCACGCTGGTGCACCCCGAGCTGGGCACCAACCGCAACGCTTTGTGGATCTTTGACTCGGGCCAGGTGGGCAGCGGAGGCAACGTCGAGGATGCCATTCGCAACGCTGAGGTCGTGATCAAGCGTCGATTCCGGCAGCAGAGGCTGATCCCGGCGTTCATGGAACCACGCTCGGTCGTGGTCGACCCGACCGGCGAGCAGCTGACCATGTGGTCGGCCACCCAGATCCCACACATCCTCAGGTTCGCCCTGGCGGCCACCACCGGCGTCCCCGAGAGCAAGATCCGGGTCATCGCCCCTGACGTCGGTGGTGGCTTCGGCGGCAAGCTGCAGGTCACCCCGGAGGAGTGGGT
>JBOHHF010000581.1:0-1256 GCA_050700495.1 Pseudonocardiaceae bacterium | reverse complement strand
CCGTCCGGGATGCGCTGGTCGAGGCGCTGCGCACCGGGGTGGTGGACGACGCCCCGGACGCCGAGGACCACGTCGCCACGCCGGGCGTGGCGCTGGTCGGTGCGGGACCGGGCGACCCCGACCTGATCACCGTGCGCGGCCGGCGGTTGCTGGCCCGAGCCGACGTGGTGCTGGCCGACCGGCTCGCGCCCCGTGAGCTGCTCGACGAGCTCGGCGCGCACGTCACGGTGATCGACGCCGCGAAGGTGCCCTACGGCCGCGCGATGGCCCAGGACCAGATCAACGCACAGCTCATCGAACACGCCAAGGCTGGCCGGTTCGTGGTGCGGCTCAAGGGCGGCGACCCCTACGTCTTCGGGCGGGGCTTCGAAGAGGTACTGGCTTGCGCGGATGCCGGGGTACCGGTCACCGTGGTGCCCGGCATCACCAGCGCGATCTCGGTCCCCGCCGCAGCGGCAATCCCGGTGACGCACCGCGGCGTCACCCACGAGTTCGTCGTCGTGTCCGGGCACGTGGCGCCGGATGATCCCACCTCGCTGGTGGACTGGCCAGCGCTCGGGCGGCTTCGCGGCACCTTGATCCTGCTCATGGCGGTCGAGCGGATCGGTGTGTTCGCCGACGTGCTGATCACCCACGGCCGGCCCCCGGACACCCCGGTCGCCGTGATCGCCGACGGCACCCTGCACAGCCAGCGGACCGTGCGTACCACGCTGCGCGACGTCGCCACAGATGTCGCCAGTGAAGGCATCCGCCCACCCGCGATCGTGGTCATCGGGTTGGTGGTGGCGCTGCGCGCTTGTGAGTGAGTAACAGTGTTCCAGCACTCAACGCCACTCACGACTTATCCACAACGTGAGTATGGTGCGATCCGGTCTCCCAGGTGTGAGGCCGACCCGGAGCGCCCTGCTGATGTTGCCATCAGTGGGTTTCTAAGAAACAACCCTTGGGTTCGTTGAGGGCTGGAGTTTGCTTCGCGCCCTGGGCCAGGGGCTCTGGCTCATTTGGGTGATCTTGTGGCGGCTGACCGTATCTTGATGGTTCTGAGCTGTTGGCGATCATGTCGAGGTTTTGGTGATCGGGCTGAAGTCGGGGGTGTCGCGGTGGGGTTGGCGGTCGTGCGGGTTCTGCGTGAGGTGCGGGCTCTTGCCGGTCCGGAGGAGATCGAGCGGTTCGAGACTGACGTGGTCGCGGGGTTCGTGCTGGCTCGGGCGGCCGCGGGGTTGTCGGATGGCACGATCCGCGGTGATGTGAGCCAT
>JBOHHF010000580.1:0-1502 GCA_050700495.1 Pseudonocardiaceae bacterium | reverse complement strand
TGGCGGAGGAATATCTGACCATTCCGGAGGTCGTTGCTGAGCTGCGCGTGCCTCGATCGACTTTCTACTACTGGCGTCAGCTCGGACGCGGACCGAAGGCATTGAAGCTACCTAACGGCGATGTTCGTATTCGGCGCCGTGACCTGGATTCCTGGTTGTGTGATCTGGAGGAGTGTTTGAGGTGAGTAGCTACGAATTTCGGATGTGGGGCATCCGAAAACGTGATCGACAGAAACCCTATCAAGTCAGATGGTTGGTCGCCGGCCGCCCGCACGCGGAGACGTTTGTGACCCGTGCGCTGGCCGAGTCTTTCCGAGCCGAGTTGATGGCGGCTGCGCGTGCTGGGGAACCGTTCGACGAGGTCACCGGGCTACCGGAATCCAGGGCGCGAGATGTGCCGTGGTTCGACCATGCGGTGTCTTACGTGGACGCCAAGTGGCCGCGGGCGGCGGCGAAGTCCCGCAAGTCCACGGCAGAAGCGTTGACGACGGTGACTATGGCGCTACTGCTACAACGACGTGGCCGGCCAGACGACACCGTGATCCGCCGAGCGCTGTTCGGCTGGGCATTCAACGCAGGGCGCCGAGCGGCCGGCAAGCCCTCAGCCGAGGTCGCGGAGGCGCTCGCCTGGGTGTCCGGTGCCTCTCGGCCGGTGTCGTCGCTGCGCGATCTGGCCGTGATCCGCAGCGTCCTCGACGCGCTCACGGTGCGCCTGGATGGCAAGCCCGCTGCCGCGACGAGCGTCTACCGCAAGCGCGCCGTCTTCTACAACGCGCTCGGACTCGCCGTCGAGCGGCGGCTCTTGACTACCAACCCGGTTGACCTGGTGCAGTGGACGGCGCCGGACGTGGCGGAGTCGGTGGACCGCCGAGTCGTCGCCAGCCCGAAACAGGTCCGCGCGCTGCTCGACGCGGTGCGGCGCCAGCCTCGCCGGGGCGAGTATCTGGTGGCATTTTTCGGGTGCTTGTACTACGCGGGCATGCGACCGGCCGAGGTGGTGGCGCTGCAGGCCGGTGACTGCGAGCTACCCGCGTCGGGTTGGGGACGGCTCCAGCTCGCTCGGTCAGAGCCCTGGGCTGGTCCGGAGTGGACCGACAACGGTGAGGCCCGCGACCGTCGCGCGCTGAAGCGACGAGCATCCAACGCGGTGCGGGTCGTGCCGATCCCGGCCGAGCTGGTCAACCTGCTCCGCGCACACCTGGACACCTTCGGGACCGGGAAAGCCGGACGGGTGTTCCACAACGAGCGCGGCGGACCGTTCAACGAGGCCAGCGCACGGCGGGCCTGGGCCAGGGCACGGGTCTCGGCGCTCACCGAGGAGCAGGTCCACTCCCCGTTGGCGTGCAGACCGTATGACTTGCGGCACGCGGCAGCGTCGCTCTGGCTGAACAACGGCGTCCCCGCGACCGAGGTCGCCCGGCGGCTCGGTCACGACGTGGCGGTGCTGCTCAAGATCTACGCCAACTGCATCGACGGACAGGAGGACACGATCAATGACCAGA
>JBOHHF010000579.1:0-11860 GCA_050700495.1 Pseudonocardiaceae bacterium | reverse complement strand
CAACTGGGTTCGTTGGCAGGCTGGAGGGCGTCATCGAGGACACGCCCGGTGCTGTCGAAGATGGTTATCAGGCCCCCGGCAGGTGGCCCAGCGGCAGTCGGTGACCCAGCGGTGAGCGGCCTAACTGATCCGGTCCACCGAGAGACGGGCGAGCCGTTCCAGTTCGCTGCCGTCCAGGGTGTCGGATCCGCCGGCGAAAAGGATGCTCATGGCACGACCCACCCCCACCACCACGAAGTCGAACGTCATGGTGATCGACCCCGATCTTGCGATCAAGCGCACGGCAGCGGTCCGGTCACCGAGGTTAGGAAACGACAGGGTCTGCATGCGGTAATCGAAGAAAGGGCTTTCGTTTTCCAGGGCTTCCGGACAGCCGCCGAGCACCGTCGCCAAGCGCTCCACCAGCGGGGCGGTGTCCTGATCGAAGAAGTTCACTGAATGCGTCACACGCGGCCCGAAACCGGCTGCGGTGAATGCCCTCTCCGCTTCGGCGATCGGCTCTTGATCGTTGAGTTCGCGCGCGACCTGGGCACACTCCCCGGCTTGGGGATCGTCCGGGGTTTTTCCGCTTCCTCTTCCTCCTGAGCCAAAGCGGCCGCCACTTTCCTCGGGATCGACCGTCCAACCGCGCGTTCACGCTGTTAGTCGCGGCGGCGCGGTTACTGCTTGCATTAGTGATGAGCTTGGTGACGGGTCCTTGTTGCCTGGCTGGGTTGTTAGGTGAGGTTGATGTGTTGCCGGTGGGGCGTGATAGTCCATCGCCAGGCTTCGAGTGAGGGTTGGCCTTGCTGATCCCACCATCGGTAGGCGGTCGCTGCCTGGTCCCAGAGCCGTCGCGGTCCGTTCTGGCGACACAGGTAGTGATCGCTGCGGGGGGTGGTGGGCACTACGCTGGCCCAGGATCCGGTGATCGGATCGAGCAGCCGTGCCACCCCGTGCCCGCGCTGGCTGGTGCGCTTTTCCAGGTCGTAGCGGCAGGAGGGCACGCTCACCGCGATCGCCCAGCGCGGCGCTTCGTGCAGCAACGCGGTAAAGGGATCGACGTCAGTGAGCGCAGCCTCAAGGGCGGGATCGTCCCAGCGCAACCCCGACCACGACGCACCGAGCGTTCGCTGAGCGCGCAGCTCCATAAATCCGACCCGCATCGGCACAGCCTGCCCACGGGCGACACCGCCGGAGCCGACCTCAAGGCGAACCAGCGGGCCCGAGGCGAGCTCGGCGCGCACCGGGGCCAGAATGATCCCACCTGGGCGGGTCTGGCTCACCCACGCATAGGGCAGGCGTCCCAGCTGCACCGCCGCGGTGGCGATCACCCGGTCCACTGATCCGGGCGCGGCCAGCGCCGTCGCGCCGTCGGCGAGGAGCACCTCGACCCGATCCTGGTAACCAGCGGCCGCGAGATTGCGGCGGGCCGCGTTGACCAGGTCAGCGTCGACCTCCACGGTGAACACATGCCCACGAGGACCGACAAGCTCGGCCAGTAGCGCGGCGTGATAGCCAGTGCCGGTGCCGATCTCCAACACCCGCGCTCCCGGCTCGACGTCCAGAGCATCGAGCATGCCGACCACGACGGCGGGCTGCGACGCCGAGCACGACGGGCGCCAGCCTTGCTGTGGCCACGGGGTGGCGCCGTCGTCGAACTGGGTGATGATCGCATGATCGGCGGCGTACACGTAGTGCATCCAGCGCCCGGACTCACCCGCACGGTCGATCGGCTCATACGGGCCTTCGTCGGTCTCCTGGACCCAGATGCGAGCAGGGAGGAACTGCTCGCGCGGCACGGCACGCACCGCCGCAGCCACCGCCTCCGTGGTGTCCAGCCCCGACAGGAGCGTGTCCGGCCCGGCCGTGACGGTCACGGCGCCGACCTACTTGTAGTCATCGGGATCGGGAGTGGTGGAGGTCTGCTTGTCATGCTCGACACTGTGCTTGCTGGTGTCCTTTCCGGCGTCGTGACCCCGGTCGTCTCTGTCGCTGCTCCCTCGATCGGAATCATCACCTCTATCATGCCTGCCCATAGCCGCCTCTCAGAGACACTCCGATTCCACTCACACTGACCTAGACAGAGCATAACCAGTTTCACCAACCAAACCCCAGCTCAGCACGCCAGCCCACGATCAAGAATGGGAAACTGGTGTAGAGCTCAGATCACGGGTTCGATTCGCAGGATCGGGTGGAGGCGGTCACGGGGACAGTGGTTTGGCTGATGCGCGCGTTTGGCACCGCCGAGCGGGTCTGCCAGCCTTAATGGACGCCATGAGACTGCGCGGCGCGGCGATCGCCTTCCGCAGCCAGAACGACCCCGACGAGGTGTACATCCAGGACGTCATGACCGCACCGGAATACCGCCGTCGAGGCGTTGCTGACCCACATCCACGATCAGGCCAAGGCCTGGGATGTGAGACGGATTTACCTCACCTCCGAACCGGAGAACAAGGCCACCCAGGCCGCGTGGGAGAAACAAGGCTATGTGAACCGGCACGGAGACTTCCTCATCGACGGCGTCTGGATCGTGCGCGACTTCAAAGGGCCTGGGAAACATCGCGCGGTGTACGACCACTACTTCGCCTGACCGCTGATGCCGACGGCCAGCCGATAGGCCGGGATGTGAGTGACGATGTGAACCCCTAGCTCACTCGGGCGCCGAGACTTCACTAGGGCACATGACGCACCGAGCAGAAGCCAAATAGGCTGGCCGTCGCAGCAACACCCGCGCGTCGAACGCTGGGGCAGTGGTGGATGCGGGTTAGAAATGCATGAACACAGACAAGCGCGAGAACTTCGCTCAGCACAAGATCAGCCTGAAGATGTACCTCAAGGTCAGAATACGCTTCCCATCATGGGCGTGCCCCGCAGGATTCGTGTCAAGGGCATGGAAAGAGCTGATGCCACTGTGATCGTGACGGTAGTGCGAGACACAGTGTGGCTATCGATCTCACCACCGTTTACCTGGGAAGCGATCATGGAGTCAGGGAAGGTTGATGAGGTTATATCTATGCTGACGTTGGCGCGAGACGAGGCCAAGAAGGTGGCTGCACGCAATGGGACTGCATTCCGTGGGCGGAAGGCGATCGATCGGGCAATCACAAACGACGGTATTACTCAGTGACCAGATGCATCAGACGTAAAACTGGTGGTAGCTTGCAAAGTTCAGAAAGTTATATTCTTGTTAGTATCGCAACGGATGGGTCAATTCAGGTAAGTCATCAAGCCCATGATTGTGGAGGGATATGGCCTCTCGCGTGGCCTTAGGCCAGTAAGCGCGGTACGTGCGGGTCCGGGGGTCGGTGGGCCGATGCTGGGTGAGCAGCTTGGCACCGGCGACTCCCAGTCTGGTGCCGAGGTGGTGTTCGGTGCGGTCGGCGATGGTGTCCAGGATTGCGGGGTCGGCGGGGTAGCGGCGCAGCAGCGCCTGGGCGGCAGCCCAGAACACATCGTCGGCGTTGGCGTTGGTGAGCCGGTCCCACAGCAGGTGCTCTACCTGCGGGTCCTCTGGTGCTAGCCGATCGAGTAGCACCAGCGCGTTGTGCTGGACCATGATGTCAGTGGCTCGGGCGCTGAGCGCGGTGATGGCGGTGGCGGTCTCAGGTAAGGCGGTGAGACGCTGCACTCTGGCGGTGATCTGTGACTCATTAATCAGCACGGTGGCGGTCATCTTTGACTCGTTGATCACCAGGGGGTAGGGCTCCATGGAGGCCGCGACGGCCGCCAAGGTTTGGGTGCGCGGGTCGGTGGATCGGTATTGGGTGAGCAGTTCGGCACCGGCGGTTCCCAGGTCGGTGCCGAGGTGTTGTTCGGTGCGGTCGGCGATGGTGTCCAGGATGGCGGGGTCGGCGGGGTAGCGGCGCAGCAGCGCCTGGGCGGCCACCCGGAACACATCCCCGCTCTCGTCGTGGTCGAGCCGATCGCGCAGCAGGTGCTCCACCTGCGGGTCCTCTGGCGCCAGCCGATCGAGTAGCACCAGCGCGTTGTGACGAACCCCCTTGCTCTTGTGAGCGGCTCGGGAGCTGAGCGCGGTGATGGTGGTGCTCTCGGGCAAGGCGGTGAGACGCTTCACTGCTGCGGTGATCTCTGCCTCGTCGATCAGCAGGTCGTCGAACTGCGTGCAGTCCACGACGGCCACCAGGATCTGGGTGCGCGGATCGATGGATCGGTGCTGGGTGAGCAGTTCGGCACCGGCGTCTCCCAGGTCGGTGCCGAGGTGGTGTTCGGTGCGCTCGGCGATGGTGTCCAGGATGGCGGGGTCGGCGGGGTAGCGGCACAGCAGCGCCTGGGCGGCAGCCCAGAACACATCCCCGCTCTCGTCGTGGTCGAGCCGATCGCGCAGTAGGCGCTCCACCTGCTGGTCCTGCGGGGCCAGCCGATCGAGCAGTACCACCGCTATGACGCGATGCCCCACCGAGCCGGATCGGACGAGTGATTCAAGTTCTCGCCGGTTGGCTGCGAGATCTTGCCCAACATCGGTGTCCTCGTCCCCGTCGGCCCATGGTCCTAACGGAGCAGTATCGATAGGTAGGCGATCCAGCTCGGTGGCTGCGACAATGACGGCCGTTATTGCTCGGTGATCATCGAATTCGCCGAGCCGGCGCAGCAGCAACAGAACATCGAGTCGGTCGGTGAACAGCATGACGAGGAGACTGGCGGCCTGTGCTGTGATCGGCAACTGCATCAGGCGCGACCCGCGGTGGCGGTACCAGCGGGCGAGGATTTCGCGCCCAGGCCACGCCGTGCCGATCACCCGGGCCGCAGACAGCATGTCGGTGGCCACGATCTCGGTCACGGTCTCGTCTTTGATGCCGACGCAGTGCTCGAGCAGCAGCACGAATTCGGCCAGCACCCGTTCGGCCTGCTCCGGTATTGCCCGGAGGTTGCGGACCTCGGCCAGGCACTGCACGGCCAGGGCCAAGCCACGCGGTGGCTGATCCTCGAACTCGTCAACCGGCCAGGGCCGGTCGACGTGCAGCAGGTGGTCAAGGATGGCGCCGGTATGGTGCTCGGCGAGTACGGAGGCAAGCAGCCGCAGCACTTCCCGCCAGGACGCGTCGTGGCAGCGTTGCCCGTAGAGCGCGATGAGCTCATCAAGCGACAGGCTCTGCTGGCGCTGGAACCGTTGCACCATGGAATCGGCACAGAAGAACTCCAGGAACGTACGGTGCACAAATCCGTAGAGATCGGGTCCGTACCGGCTGAGGATGAAGTTGCGCTCCCGGAACTGCTCGATCATCGCCGACGCCACCGCCTTGGCGTCAGCACGGTCGCGCTGGTAGCGCTCAATGAGATACGCCTCGAACGACTGCTGCAACTCGTCGCGGTGGACGAAGTTGCCGGCGGTCCCCGTACCGGTGGACTGCATGCTCCAGGCAAGCCGCCGCAACATCTCCCGCTTGTCATCCTCGCCGATGTAGTCGGCGGTCACCCGTTTGTCCCGCAGCTGGCGGTTGACGTCCCAATGCTGCACCAGCACCCGAGCCGCATGGTCGTAGACCTTCCACCGCTCCCTCGGCAGCTCCTGATGCTTGCCGATGATCGCCAGAATGGTCAGCAGCAATGGATTGCCGGCCAGCTCACCGATCGAGCGTGACTCGCGTACCGCGGTGAGCAGCCGGGTGCGCCCCTGCTCGGCTTCGGCGGGCCGGTCGTGCAGAGCGAGGGAATACCAGCTGGTGAGGAAGTCTGAGATTTGCTGCTGGTCGAGGTCCTGCAGGGTGTAATGGGCGAATCCGGCATCGGTCAACGGACCTTGTTTGTAACCGATGATGCGCGAGGTCACCAGGACCCGGGCCTGGGGATAGCGTGCTGCGAACCCGGCGATCTCCCGAGTCACCTCCTCACGGCGGCCCGGATCGAGCACCTCGTCCAGCCCGTCGAACACCATCAACGCCGGCGCGCCTGAGGCCAGGTAGGGCTCCAGCTGTCCTTGGTCGAGTCCGAGTCCCTGCGTCTGGCCGAGGTGATGGAGGAAATCGAGCACAGTCCGGCACAGACCGCGGTCCTGGGCGGCGATATAGCGCTTGAACTCGACCAGCAATGGCAGGTGCGCGGTCAGGGTCTCGAGCGTGCCGCCGAGGCCAGCCAGGCACAAGGTCACATACCGGGCCAGCGTGGACTTTCCCGCCCCGGGGTCACCGAGCACCATCACACAGCGGTCCTTGCCTGCGACCACCTCCAGCACCGGACGTGGGGGCTTGGACCGGTAGGCGTCCTGCGCTGACCGCAAGTCGGCAAGGTCGAATCCCTCAGGCAGGTCGGCCTTGTCGATGTCGCCCTGCGCATGCAGCCGTTGCAGCAGCTCACGGGGTACCTCCAGCGGCGGCGGGTCCTGCCGCACGTACTGCTCCACGAACACCGACTCCAGCCGGATCTGCAGGTACTCCTCCCGCTCCGGCGGGGTCAGCGCATCGAGATCGAGCCGGCCATACTGCTGGCGCAGCCGCTGGTAATAGCGACCCAGCAGGCCGGGATCAAGGATGGGGACCGCTTGGGCGGGGTCGTTGTCAGCGACTAATTGGCGGGACACGGCCGTGGCCACCAGAGTTCCCAGCTCCTGCGCAGTGCAGAAGAAGGTCACCATATGCGATTTCTGCAAGTCCGCCCGCAGCGCCTCGATCCGGTCTGCGGCATCACCACGGTCCATCATGGAGCGTGGCCACGACGCGTCCTCATCCAGCAAGAAGATCAAGCACGGCTTGCCGGCCTCGACAGCTGCCCGGTACTCCAGCTCGGTGATCGACTGCTCGTGTCCTTCTGGCACATGCCCGTATCGCCAGGCGAAAATCCCGACGTACAGGCCGCACTCGCGGACGTCTCTCAGACATACCTCCACCGGCCGCTGCGGCTCAGCGACGTAGTACTCCATCGCCACATCGTCTTGCCGCAGCCCGCGCAGCGTGGTGTGCACAACCCGGCGGCATTCTTGTAGATCGCGGAACGTCGAGGAGACATAGACCTTCATCCCGAAATCACCTCCCAGCCGGCGACTGAGCCGCTATCCGAGCCCCTCCGATCCTCCGGGATTCGTGAGTAGCGGTGATCTGTGCCGTGCCAGTCGCCAGGGTGGAGAAACCCTCGCGCATTTCCCGGTCCTGCTCGAGTTGGACTTCACGGAGGGCGTTGAGCGCCTGGGTGTGGGCGCGTAGCTCGTCGTCGGCGGATGGCATGGAGGGATCGTAATGTGGGCGGCAAGCTCTACCTCCTCAACCGTGAGACCGACGCGGCGGTCGCGCTCCAGACGGCGCTCGGGGCGAGAGGGCGTGGCGGCCAGGGTGACGTCGTCACGCAGTGTCAGTGCATCGTCCTACCGTGATCAGCGTGCGACACTGGAGCCGGAGCCAGGGAGGTGAGCAGCCGTGTGCGCGCAACCGCTCGACGAGCTATTTGCCGGACATGCCGGTCCCTGGACCGAGCAGGAGTGGGCCGCGCTGCCCGAGAGCATGGGCCGGGTTGAGCTGCTGGACGGAGTGCTGGTCGTGAGCCCGTTCCCGGCGGCGTCCCATCAGCGCCTGGTCCGTAACCTCGCACGTGCGCTGGAGGCGGCAGCTCCGGTGGGCTTCGAGGTGTTCGAAGGCCTCAACATCCGGGTAGGACGGGATCGGATCATGATTCCCGACATCGTCGTACTGAACGAACCTGGCCTCGACGCCGTTATCTTCGAACCCGATCGTGTCGCACTGGTCGTGGAGGTCACCTCCCCGTCCAATGCCTGGGCTGATCGGCTGGTCAAGCCCGACGCCTATGCATGCGCCAGCATCCCATACTTCCTTCGGGTCGATCTGGACCGCGCAGCCAGGGAGCTGGGTGCGACCCACTATTCGCTGTCCACCAATGGATTTGTCGAGTCCGCGCGTGCCACCGGAGGACGGCTCACGCTCAACCATCCCTTCCATGCCGACCTGGACCTCGCTGCTCTGGCCGCCGCCACCCGGTATCCCGGACACTGAAGTGGCTGGCCCAGCTGGTCTGAGACCGGCGGACGTCAGTGACGAGGAGCTCGTGGGGCGCGCCGCTGGTGACCTGCGCCAGGAGCCGTCGCGGGCGACCACGGTGGCCTTGGTGGTGTTGTCGATGACGTGGTGGTGGCTGCTGCGGCCGGAGCCGAACGACCCCTGCTGGCTAATTCGAGCGACTACAGCTTCTCGATAAGCTCGCGCGTATGCTTTGTGGTATGATGAGGATTACCGTCACGATGGACGATCGGCTGGCCGAGGCGGTCCGGGCCACCGCCGGTGGCAACGTCTCCGGCTGGCTAGCCAAGCTGGTCCGTGCCGAACTGCTGCGCCGTGCCGTCGCTGCGGAGATCGCCTGCGATCAGCAACACCCCGACTACTTGGCCTGGCGCGCCGAGCGGCTGGAGGAGACCGACGGGGCGGAGGCTTGAGACGCGGCGAGGTTTGGCGCTACCAAGCAATCTCGCGATCTCGACCGGTGCTGGTGGTCAGTTGCGACGAACTCAACGACGCCGATCAGCCGATCGTGGTCGATGTCACGCCCTTCAGCCCGCAAGGGCCGGCCGCGCTGCTCACCGTGCGCCTGGGTGACGAGCTGGGCGGCCACGCGCGATGCCGCACCATCAGTTTCGCCGACGCCCAACGCTTCGCCGAACTGCTCGGCACCGTTCCGGACTCGATCATGGAACAGGTCGACATGGCGCTGCGCGCCGCGCTGGGCTTGTAAAAGTTGGAGGCGTTGTCTGCGCTTCGGTGGTATCACCGGTGTGGAGCTGGTGCGCCAGCAGCCGGGCCCCAGAGTCGCGCAGCGCGACCACCGGGCCGGCGAAGGCGACCTCGACGCAGTTTGCTGGCCAGCTCAGTGAGAAAGGCCGCCTGGAGCCCGCGTGCCGTTTGCGTGTTTCGATGAGGTAGCAAACCTCCGTTAGCACGGGGGCGGGACGACCAGCTGAGCTGACGTTGTCCTCAGCAGTTCGGCGCGCACTTCATGTGCGTGATCCTTGCTTGTTGAACGCGGCCACGAGAGGACCGGTGCCAACGACGAGAATTATCCCTGACCTAGTTCGCGCGGCAGGATCTCCGCAGAGCGCTCGGCGAGGTCGGGCTCGGCTGAGATCATGCCGATGAATGATAGTGGCCGCCGCGATGGGGCCGCGGGTTCGTCGTCCCGTGGACGGCGCTGCCGCACAAGATCGCGCAGTAGCTCAGCGGCTGTAACGACCTGGTTCTCGTCTAGCTCGTCCAGCAGCCGGTGCGCGTCCTCTCGGATGTCCACCAGCGGAGATTATCAATCCATGCAACTGACCAGGTCAAACGTCCCTATATCCATGCATGAGTGCCTTGACGTCCGTGCTGGTCCTCACGGCTGCCAGCTCGGCTGTACGTCAGCCTGCCTGGCTCAGCGGAACTTATCGGCGCGGAGATCGGCGGCGAAGGCGGTCCAGGCGGGTGGGGGGACGGCCAGCACGCTGCCGGTGGGGTTCTTGGAGTCGCGCACCGCGACCACCGGGCCGGCGAAGGCTACCTCGACACAATTCGATGTGTCGGTGCTACGGCTGCTCTTGTGCCAGCGGGCGCCGCCGAGGAAGGCGACCTCGACGCAGTTTGCAACGTCACTGCTGCGGCTGCTCTTGTGCCAGCGGGCGCCGCTCAGATCCAGCGCAGGCATCCCGCGCTCCTTTCCAGTGCTCGGGCGGCCGGTGCGGCCCGCCGGGTCAGCCAAGCTCGGTGGCAATCTGGGTGATTAGCTCAGTCGTTGCAGCGGGTGCAAGGGCTGCATTCAGGATAGTCCCCAGCGCCAGCCGGTAGGCGGCCAGATCGACCTCTTCCTCCAGGAACAGGCCGGTGCTCTGGTTCTCCACGAACACCAGCGCTGGTTCCTCATCGAACTCCAGGATCACGAACGATCCGCGCAAACCGGTATGCGCGCCGGCGGCCAGTGGCACCACTCGCAGCATCACGTGCGGTTGCTCGGCCACGACCAGCAGGTGCTGCAGCTGCCGGCGCATCACCCCCGGCTCGCCGATCGGGCGGCGCAGCGCGCCCTCGTCCACCACGGCGAAGAGCTGCGGAGCATTGGCCCGGGTGAGCACCGCTTGGCGGGCCATCCGGGAGGCCACCAGGTTGCCCAGCTCGGCCTCGGTGATGGCGAGCGCGATTCCCTGCATGATTGCCCGCGCATACTCCGCAGTCTGCAGCAGCCCCGGCACGAACAGCGCCTCGTAGTTCTGGATCCGGGTGGCCTTGGCCTCGAAGTCGATCAGGCTGCGCCACAGTTGCGGCAGCCCGGGCTGGCGGGTCCACCAGCCGCGTTCCTCGGAGCGACGGACCAGGTCGAGCAGCTCGTCACGGGTTGAGGCAGGCACCTGGTACAGGCCCAGCAGTGCCGCGACGTCCTCGATCTGCAGGCCGCTGTTGCCGGTCTCGATCCGGCTGATCTTGCTGGGTGACATGCCCAGGCGCTTGGCCACCTCTGCGCCAGACAGACCCGCCTGCTCCCGTAACGTGCGCAGCTCGGCGGCGACCTGGCGGGAGCGGACCGAGGTGTGCGGGTTACCGGCGGGCATGGGTGCACTATGCCGGGCACACAGCGTTGATCCAATCATTCGATCGTGTTATTGCTTGCAGTACGTGCAACGGTTGACGGTTCTGAAATGGACCGAGCGGAGATCGAACGCAAGATTATGAGCGAGACCGTGGTCGAGAAGACCCGGGAGATTCCGGCGCACGGCGGCAAGAAGCCGGTCACTATCACCCTGCGGATTCCCGAGGTCACGGTCACCGATTCACAGGGCAGGCACATTGTGATCTCCCCTGAGCAAGCCGAACCCGTCCGCGCCAAGATGGACTACGTCGCCGACTGGATCGACGACTGCGACGCTCGCCCGATGCGCTGCGCCACGAAACTGTTCGGTTTCCCAGAAGTCGGCTGGCACTTCTGGAGCCTCGACGCGCAGCGCGGCAAGTCGCTTCTCGTACGTACTACACAGGCTGCCGGAGTGGTCACGACCAAGTCGACTACCACAGTGGGCAAGGGGAACTAACGCTGTGGATCACATCCCACCTGACCGGCAGATCACCGGTGAGCCGAGCCGTACTGCCGACGTACTGCCGACGGCGGTACCCCCCGCGACCCGGGGCGTCGAGATCGTCGAGACCTCTCCCGCTGAACCGCCCCTCACGCCGGGAGAGGCGCTGGTGAAGCTGTTTTTGGACAACGCGGATCGGGGGTGCAACGCGGAAAACGACGTCTTCGTGGAAGAGCTTTTGACACGACGGCGTGCGGTCCAGGCGTTCGCCAACCCCAGCGAGCGATGACGATCTACCGCCAACGCGGCGGCCTGCCGAAGACGACGCAGCGGTTTCTGGCTGGTCTGCCCCGGCACGGTGATCCGGTCGGTACGGTGTGGTCTCGCCTCAGTGAACTGGAACGTGCCGGCAATGACCCGACGCTGGTCGATGCGTTGCGCGCGGTGCTGCTGCCTCACCAACCACCTCGGTATGGGCGGTGTCCGGCGTGTGCTAAACGGTGGTGGCGGCGGCGTCGCTGGCCCTGCACGGTGTGGTGCTGAGCGCACCTGGCGTTGTTCGGCCCGTGGGTGAGAACCGCGCAGCGCCCGGCAAGCCGGGGCATCGCCAGTGTGCGGGGTGCGCGTCGTGGGTGATCCCTGGGTGGAGATCGAGGCCGTCTGCGAGGTGCATCACGGTTCGGGGCCGTCTGGTTATCAGGCGTGAGGATGAGCGGATTGTGCTGGACGGGCGTGCCGATGAGTGCTGCTTGATCACAGTGGACGGCGCGGCGGTGACGTTGTTGTTCGATGTTCTCGGGGAGTGGCTGGGATGAGCAGGCCGCTCTCTGTGCCAGACGTGCTTGATGGCCCATCTGCTTCCCGAACCCCGGTTCGGGCGTGAGATCC
>JBOHHF010000578.1:0-2763 GCA_050700495.1 Pseudonocardiaceae bacterium | reverse complement strand
GGGATGCGATACGCCGCCGTACAACACTGGGGCAACCACGGTGCCAACGCTCAAGGCGGCCAGTACGAGTCCGTACGGCGGTGCGGGATGGCTATATCTATAACAGGCCGTCCGTAACGGTCCACATTCTTCCCGTCCGCACCTGGATGGTGCCTCAGGAATGCGAATAGTGCACTAATTTCTGGCCTTCGGGTGCTGCCCGAAGGCCACCTGGTAAATCACCTCGGCCGAACTCGTAGGAGAAAGGAAGCGGCGGGACATGCGATCCTCACGTGGCGGGTGTCTGCGGTGTATCTTGCCCCTTTCCCACTGATCCGGGAGGCAGACCTACACCCTTTTGACCTCCGGTCCCTACATCTGCGTCTTCCGGGACACCGGTAGGCATGGACCCACCCCTGGCCTTTTCGATCTTCTGTTGGGGGGTCTCCTCGTCGTGCTCTTCCATTGCAAACTCCCTCCTGAGAACTCCTCGTTCTGTGCCCGGTCACCCGTAGTGCAACCGCCTGCAGAGTGCAACCGCCTGCAGACGGTATATGCCCAACGTGGGCATCCACCGCAACCAGGGCTGTTCCACTAGGTTTCCTTAGTGGCGCGGCCTTCGTCGTATAGAGGGCTGCCTAAGCCTCCCGTCTCCTCGCGCATCGTCGACGTGCTGGATTCCTCGGTCAGATTCCCCAGCGAGTCTGCGCCTCGGGTCGCCTTGGTGGGCTCCGGCTCGGAAGACATGGGTTTCCCGGTGGGGTCGCCACGCCCGGTGGGGTAGGGCCCCGGAACATTGACGTCGGCAACGATCGCGTCGTTCTCATTGGTAGGCTGCTCGGCACTATCAGGTACGCCGCTCATGCGAGTCCTCCTAGCCAGCCCCGGCCGGAGCGCCGGGCGCTCATCGAGTCATCACAGAGTGCCCCCAACAGGCCTTTAGTAGTCATCATTGACACTGGATCACCCGATCGGGGGTGCCTCCACGGGGCCACCTTGCGCAGTCGTTAGCTCGTATCAGCGCCTGTCTTTGGCGCCGACCCCGGTGCCCAGCTCGGATAGCCGCCCGGCGACGCCGTCTCCGGGGTGCAGCGGCGGGGTGTCAGCGCCGGCCCCGTCGCGCATTCCCCCGAGTAACTCAAGTAAGGCGTCACTGGCGGAATGGGTGGGCCGCCACCCGAGTTCGTTGCGGACCCGGGTGGTATCCATCAGAGGCACCGCCAGGAGCAGATCTACCATCCCCGGTTCGGTGGGCACGAGCCGGGTCCGCCAGGCGAACGCGGCGAGCTTGCGCAGGAGCCAGGCCGGCACTGGGACCGGCCGGGCGTGAAACAGCGCGGCAAGTTCATCAGGCCCGATCGGCGGCTCAGCGGCCACATTGAATGCACCGCGCGCGTCGGCCCGCAGCGCGGCCAGCCGGAACGCCTGCCCGACATCGAGGCTGTGCACCGTCTGGAAACGTAGCTGCGGCAGCCGTGGCACCAGCGGGATGAAGTCAGGACGTAGCAGCGGAGTCGGTAGGAAAGGTCCCGCGAACAACCGTCGGATCTCGCTTGCCGCAGACCGCTTCAGCACGAAGCCCGGCCGCAGGCGGATGACCCGAATCTCCGGATTGCGCATCTCGAAGGTATCGAGAATGCGCTCGACATAGGCTTTTTCCCGAGAGTACGTGCTGGTCGGAACGCCGTTGGTCGGCCATGATTCATCCACCGGATGGTCCTTCGGCCCCGCCGAGTACGCCCCCACTGATGATGAGTAGACGATCGCTTGAACGCCGGCACCGGCAGCCGCCTGGAACACTCGCGAGGTGCCGAGGACGTTGGTCGCCCATGTTGTTTGCGGATCACGGGAAGGCTGAATCAACCACGCAAGATGGATCACGACATCGGCACCCGCGAACGTGGGAGAGAGATCGTCGGTGGCCACGTCGGCGCTCACCCACCGAACTTTCTCCACTGGATGCACCGGTCGGCGGCGAGCGATACCGACGATCTCCTCGACCGCGGGTTCGTCGCACAGCGCCGCCAGCACCGAGGTGCCGAGATTACCGGTGGCTCCGGTCACAGCGACGCGCACGTGATCACTTCCCCTCAGTCGCTGCGGGACCGGGCGGTCTCGCGGTCGTTCGCCTTGCGGATCGCGGCTACCAACTCGTTCTTCGTCATCCGCGAACGTCCACGGATATCGAGTCGCCGCGCCACCTGCTCGAGGTGCTTCTTGCTGGCGTTCGCGTCGACCCCCCCAGCGGTCGGGCGGTCAGTGTCAGCGGCACCGCCGGCCGCTTGCTCGTCCGACGGGCCTGACTTCTCTTTGGGTTCCCAGTGATCGCCGACCTTCTCGTGGGTGTGTTTCACCGCGGCGAACGCGGTACGGTGCGCCCGCTCGCCCTCGCCGTAGCTGCCCACCGCGGAGTCGTGCGCCTTTATCCAGGTGCGCTTGGCTTTGTCGTCAGAGCGTTCCAGCGTGCTGGGTACCTCGTCGCGTCCCGGCATGGTCGGGCACCTCCTGTCATCGCCAGCTGTCCTGTGGGGTACCCGTAAGACAGCTCGATAACCGTGGTGAGTTCAGCTTGCGCGGCGTAGCCGGCTCAGCGTCACGCCGGTGAGGGCGGCCAACCCGGTAATGCCGGCGCCGAGGATGCCGTGCTGCCCACAGCTGGTAGCTGCGGGCAGCGGCCCTGTCGTCGAACCGGCCGTGGCTGCCGTAGTCGCTGCCGCCGGGCCCGTCCGCTGGCACCCACAGGTTCGAGGGGGCGTTGCGCGGTTGCCGCTGAGCAGTCTGTTG
>JBOHHF010000577.1:0-4266 GCA_050700495.1 Pseudonocardiaceae bacterium | reverse complement strand
CCGTCGTTGGCGACGTGGTCGGCCACGGCGTAGGCGATTCCGTTGGAGCAGTTGCGGGTCAGGTCCTTCGGGATCGACGTCGCGGTGGGTGACTGGGTGAGGAAGATCAGCGTGATCCCGGTCTTGCGGGCCTTCTTGACGATCTTGACCGACAGATCTGCGGCCTCGACGCCATGGCTGGGATGCTCGAAGAGCTCGTGGGCCTCATCGAAGATGATCACAATGGGGTGCAGTCCCAGCACGGTGCTGGCCAGCTTGCGGGTGACCTTGGCCACGCCGTAGCGCTCCAGCAGCTTGCCCCGCCTGGTGACTTCTTCCCGCAGGGTGCGCAGTTCGATCAGCCCGGCCTGCACCGCGTCATCGTCATCGCCCTTGACGTAGGTGGACAGGCGCGGGGTGAACGGGTCGAAGTCCGGGTTGGAGGCGAACACGTAGACCTTGACCTCGACGGTCGGATCGAGCACGCACCCCAGACAGAGAGTGCGGCCAGCGGAGGACTTTCCCTGCCCGGGCATGCCCCCGATCAGATAGTTGCGCTCCATGATCGGTGCGTTGAGTACCTGCCCGCGTTGTGAGCGGCCGAAGGGCACGCCGTCGAAGATGTCGACCTCGCCGTCGTGCAGCAATGGCCACGGCCCGGCCCCCAGGCGGAGCTTGCCCTTGTCGGCCACCCACAGATCGAGCTGGCCAGCCTCGGTGCCCTCGGTCGGCCAGGTCTCCAACTTCGCCCGGCCCAGGTTCGCGGCCAGCCGGTCCCGCCGGTCGGCGACCATGTCCGCCGTCACTCCCATGGGGAGTCTGATCTGCGCGAAGGTGCCGTTCCCGTCCAGCCGGGCCGGGATGGTGTAGACCAGCTCGCCCCCGTTTTTGACGAACCGGTCCAAGGGGGCGATGCCCAGGTGGGCGAGGGCTTGGGAGATCATCCGCTCGTCAATCCACGAATCGGCGTCATCCCGGTCCGGGCGCACCAGCCAGGACGCGCCCGGGGTCTTGTCTCGTCCTTCGTACACTGCGGCCAGGATTCCGCCCACAGGGACCAGTGCGATCAGGATCGGCGCGGCGGTCTGCAGCGCGAACCACACGCCGTCGACGGCGCTGTAGAGCGCAGCGAGCCATGACCACATCTGGTCTCGTGGCACGGACGAGTCGATCACCCACAGCATCAAGGCCAGCGCTGACCCCATCAAGGCAGTACTCGTGGCCCGGTGGAGGAACAGCCCGAGCTTGGTCCACCGGGCACGGGCGTCGGCGCGGATCAACTCCTGAGCCGCTCGCCGCGCCTCGGGATCCCCGGCTATCCGGGCGCCGCGGGCATCCGCCCGCAGATCCCCATGAGTGAAAAACGTCCATGCCTTGCTGACCCACCGGGCGTGCCCCCGGATCGCGAACCAGAACAGTCGGCCCAGGTCACGCGGGGCCTGCCGAGCCCTGTACGCGGCCACCTTGCGTGCCCGCATCAGGTGGTCCGACCGCCACACCGCCCCGACTGCCTGGCTCGCAAGCTCGACGGAGCGGCGGAACACGGCGATAGCCGGGCCGCCGCCGCTCGGGCCACCGGGTTCGACGCCGCTCGAGTTGTCCTCACGTGACGTGGTCATCGCCGAGCGCTCCTGTCTCGCGCGGACGGGCGGATCTCGAACACAGTCAGCGCCCTGGTCAACGTGTAGGAGGCGAGCAGCGCCGGTAGCCCGAGCACCACCCACAGCAGCGTGTGGTTGGACGAGTAGGTGATCACTAGCCACTGCACACCCACGATCACCAGCGCGGTCGTGAGCACTCGTCCGAGCAGCGACACTGCGCTGGTCCCGACCCGGGCGATGTCGGCCGCCGCGCGGGCCCGCCGCGCCCCCGACTGTGTCTTGACGGCGATGGCCAGTAGGGCGAACGCGGCCATCCCGCCGAGGAACAGCTCCCCGCCGTTCATCGCTCGCTTCCTTCCTCATCGGGCAGCTGGGTGATGTCGGCGCGGCTGCGGGAGGACCAGACCTTGTGCAGGGCGCGGCGGTCGTCGGCGTTCAGCGCCCCCCACACCCCCACGGTCTGCGCGCCGCCCAGGCGTAGTTCGAACTCCAGGCACTCCGCGCGCACCGGGCAGCCCGCGCACAGCTGGCTGGCCAACTCCCGGTCTGGCTCGTCCTCGCCGGTCCACTCCGGTGGCTCGCCGAAGGTGGTCTCCCACAGGCAACGGCCCCGCGCGGTCACCCAGTCGGCCAGCACTTCGGTCGGCACCGTGGCCAGCCCGTCCAATTTGGCGGCCATCTGCTCGTAGCGCTGCGGCTCGTTCATCGCCGGCCTCCCTCGGCCAGCCGGGTCACCTCACGGGCCAGCCAGCGGGCGGCGGCGATCGCGGCCACATCGACGCAGCCACCGGTCTCCGCTGCCCGTGCCGCAAGCTGCTCCACAGCGGCGGCCGGGATGACGTAGCGAGTCCGCACCCGGATCGCCGGGAACGCGTCTTCACGGATCGCGCGGTAGATCGTGGCCGCATCCACCCGCAGCAGGCGTGCGGTCTCCGCGACGGTGTAGAAGGTCGCCCGCTCGGCGGGCATGTTCTCATTCATGACAATGATCCTTTGATTGATTTTTGACAGAGTTGACTTATTTCATACAAGCCAAGGCGTGGTGGATCCCGCGACCCGCGATAACCTGCGGTGTCGCGCCGTTGAACGAGAGGACCCGCTAATCTCTGCGCCGAGGCGGAGCGCGGAGGAATAAGTGGACGACTGGGCGGCCGTCGCCGAGGTCATCAACGAGCGGGTGAATGAACTCGGCTGGCGGCAGGGTGAGCTTGCGGAACGTTCGCATGTTTCTCGGGCGACCGTGCGTGAAATCCAGCATCACATCATCGAGCGACGCCGAAGCGCGCGGACCTTGGAGGCGCTTTCGATTGCCCTGGGTTGGCATCCGCAGCACATCGACGCGGTACGGCGCGGACACCGCCCACCAGAGCCGCCCGAACCGGCCGCTAGGAATGGGGAGAGTTTGTGGTCCCGTATGGATACGTTCGAACGGCATTTGGGCGCGATCACCGATCGGCTCGATGCTATCCAAGCAGATCTCACAGCAGTGATTGACTGTGTCCGCAAAGATCGCTAGGCCTGGGTGCTTGTCCATGCGAGAAATTCAACTGCGAATCCGCCTCGCATCCCATGCACTGCCGATGCACATCGAGTGCATGAGCGGTGCAGGTCGAGTGCACATTCCCCTGAGAACGCCGGTTTGACCATGGATTCCGTGATCGTCTGGACCGGCCGTACCGCATGCGCTCTGCAGGCCGCCCTGCGGCTGACCAACGAGTCGTTTGCCGGGCACCTGGGCATCGCCGTGCGAACAGTCGCCGCATGGCACCAAAAGCCCGCGCTGAAACCGAAATCGGAGATGCAACAACTCCTGGATACTGCGCTGGCACAGGCATCGCCCGTGGCCCAGGAACGATTTACCCAGTTGCTGGCCGGACGTGCCGACCCAGCTCGGACGCCGGACCCAGTGCACGCTTCACCCTCGGAACACGCCCGCACCAGCCACGACGCCGCCACAGCCGACGCCCAGCGGAGGCTCCACACCGATGCCCATATCCAGGCGGCGTTAGATTGGCTCGACCGAAGCGCCGGTTGGGCACCGGGCTCGAGCAGAGGGATCGTGGCATCGAGGCTCGCTCAGCTGAACGTCGGAGAACTTCACGATCGCAGTGCTCGCCGCAGACGTGTGAATCAGCACCATATCGCGCGAGCGCTTGGCGAGTACTACTGCGAACAATGCACTGGTTATGGCCGGTACACCGCTCGCTACGGCGGCAAAGAAGAGGCCGCGACCAGTGTTCTCACCCGTCCCGAATGGCTCGATCTCGACTGCCCACTCCTCGGCGCACAAGACCGGCTCACGCTCACCAGTACTGAATCCAGCCGCAACATATCGCTGGACGGGCAAGCCGCAGATCAGGCAGCCCGCCGACTCGTCGAGACACTGGCATTGAGCACGCGGCTCGTGGATATGTCTTTGTATCGACTACTGAGTGTAAATGTCAGTAAGGGCGCGGTCGGTTGCTCCGTTGGTATCGTATCATTCTTAGAGTACGCCCTCACGATGGATCTACTGGAAAATGAATTGATCGACGCCATCTCGGCGGACTCCTCCCGTCGGCCGGGCGCGCTACCCCTACGTGGCAGGTACCTTCCAGATACAAGCTCCGTTCTTGACGTGTCCAGCCGGTTGTGCGCAGGTGGCGTTCTCGCACTGTGTGCGATTGCCCGCCCGGCGAGCCCGCGC
>JBOHHF010000576.1:0-7616 GCA_050700495.1 Pseudonocardiaceae bacterium | reverse complement strand
ATCGCCAACGGCTCAGAACCATCGAGATACGGTCAGCCACCACAAGATCACCCAGATGAGCCAGAGCCCCTGGTCCAGGGCGCGAAGCAAACTCCAGCCCTCAACGAACCCAAGGGTTGTTTCTTAGAAACGGACCGGTGGCAACACCGGCACCGCGCCCGGGGCCTATCTCACCGAACTGGAACGATCCGGTCACTACCCCGGTGTCATCCACGCGCTGCGGCGGGTCCTGACACAGCACCAGCCCACCCCAGCAGGCCGATGCCGCACCTGCCGCCGGGTCACCTGGCGCCGCCGCCCATTCCCCTGCATCGTCTGGCACCAGATCCGCCTCGACCTGCTCGGCTTGTTCGCCGGCGCCGGCCGCCACCGCCAACCAGCCGGACAAGGCAGCGGCACGGCCTTCCCCCGTGAGCTCTCCGGCCGGTCCAGGGATCACCCTGGGCCCCACTGCGCCCTCAGTGAATGATTGATCGCGCGGTCGCCGCCGGGGTCGTCGGGCCAGAGGCCGGCGAGCGAGGCGTCCTGGAGGAAGTAGAGGCGGTTGTCGGGCTGGCCCGTCGTGCGTCACCCCTTGGGCGAGCGCTGGTGATCACCGGCGAGTCGGCGGCGTGCAGGACGCGGTGCCCGGTGCGTTTCAGGGCGGCGATCAGAGCGACGTCTTCGTGCGCCGGCAGCGGGGAAAACCCGTCAACGGCACGGTAGGCGCCGGGCGGACACCCGAAGTTCGCGCCGTGCACGTGGGGGTGCCCAGCCATGAGCAGGTGCCGCCGCCAGAAACTCTCGACCGTGGCGCGTGGGTGCTCGCTCCAGTCGGCAACGCTGACCATGCCGGCCACCGCGTCGACACCGCGACGGGCGTGGGCCAACTGGTTGACCAACCATTCTTGCGGCACCCGTGAGTCGGCGTCGGTGGTGGCCAGCCAGATCCGGTCGGCACCGAGCTCGTGCGGCAGGTGAGTGAAACCGGCGCGACGCGCAGCCCCGACGTTGCGCTCCCCTACCGCCAGGACCGCCGCACTCTCGGCAACGAGGCAGTGCGGTTGGTGGGAGGTACACGTCGAGCCGGAAGTCCTCCTCGACGTGCTCGACGAGCCGGCCCAGGCCCGGCTGCGCGGCCAGCGCCTCGTGCACGGCGTCCCCGGTCTGCGGGTGGTCGGCGACCGGGTGGCGCCAATGCACGGCCAGCAGGGTGCCGCTCGGTTCCAGGGCGTCGGTGGCGGCGACCCACAGCCGCCGCAGGTCAACGGGGTCGACATGTCCCGCCGTTCGGCTGGCCTCGCGCTGGCGGCACGAGGGGGGCCGCGGTTTGGTGCTGTCGGGTGGAAGCACTCCGGAAGCCCTGACGGCATACTGCTTGTTGCGGTGATCCCTTGCCGCGCCCATCGTCCTGTGCCCTACCCGAAGGAGAGAAATACCATGGCGGACGTGCCCACGGTCGGCTTGCTCGTGACCATGAACGCGAAGCCCGGCAAGGAGGCCGCTGTCGAGGAGTTCCTCAACAGCGGGCTCGCCCTGGTCAACGAGGAGCCGGCGACCACCGCGTGGTTCGCCATCCGGCTCACCGGTTCCACCTACGGGATCTTCGACGTGTTCCCGGACGACTCGGGACGCGACGCCCACCTGTCCGGCAGGGTCGCCGAAGCCCTGATGGCCCAGGCGCCCGACCTGTTCGACGGCGCACCGAAGATCGAGAAGCTTGACGTCCTCGCGACCAAGCTCCCGTGAGTACCGCAACAGCTGATCTAGTCACCGTGCGTACCGTCTGCCAGAAGAGGTGTTACAGCGGATAGACACACCGCGGCGGGCAATTATCTCGCACGGTTGCTGACCGCGCCCGAACCGGACGGCATCGTCGGGCACACGGCCAGCTACAGCGGAAGCGACAGCGTCGAGGTCGCGTCCGCGCCGGTCAGAATCTTGGTGCGCGACTCCAAAGATGCTGATGGCCCCCTGCTGGCTGTCACCACCACGGCCTGGCGAGCCTTGCTCTCCGCTGTCACCTGCGGACGGCGTCACTCCTACATCCGATGGCGCGCCAGCTCGATAGGCTCAGGGAGCTTGCGGCTCCGGCTGGATTCTGAGCCGGGCTCAGCGTCGTCCTCGTATCCTGCAGCGGATGAGTTCTCCGATGACCCCAACACCCGCCACGCACGGTCACCGGGCGCAACGCACTCAGCCCGTACAACGGCACTCGATGACAGCCCGAAACACCCCGGTCCTCGCACAGCTCGTTCCTGCAGCTCAGAGCACCTCTCACCCGGGCCCGACCCCGCACGCGAAGATCGTTTCCAGCTCGTTGCGCCGAGGTGCTCGCAAACCGCACCATCGTTGCTGGTCAGACGCCCCAGATTTGCGCTACTGTTGCTACGCATAGCCCGCTTCGGAGGGCATAGAAACCCGCAGTATCGTCACTCCTGGAATATCTAGAGAGGCAAGCCTCGGACCGCCAAGCCGGGGTCACCTTGATCGGTAATCCGGTGAATCTGATGTGGACGAGCCCCTCAGGGTGCCGCCGGCCCCGTCCATGATCGTCGGTTGGGAAGAATGAGCCGCGCCCAGCGCGGGTAGTTCTGCCGAAATGGCGATCATCAGCGATCGCCGCGCCGACTCTCGCTGACTGGCTCGATCTTAGGCACCCTCACGCAGGGACCCGCGGTCACGACCGGCAGACCGCCACCACCCGCCGCGCCCAAGCCCAGTCACCGAAACAACCAGCCCTGCCACCCCGAAGTGGCTGGTCAGACCTAATGCCTGCGAAGTGTGAAGCGGGTAACCACCACGGTAGACATGCCAAAAAATCTGCTCAAGTGGCAAAGTCTCAACGACCAAGGATCCCCTAGAGCGAGTTGCTACGCATAGCCCGCTTCGGAGGGCAGTAGAGAAATCAGCGCAGTCAGATCTTTGCGACCAGCCTTATCGCTATTTGTGCGCTATAGCAGCCCGCAACGGAAAGCGCGGCAACGACGGGCCATCGACTACTGTCAAGGTCAATGACCGCAACAAATAGACTCTTATCAAGAGCATGGAGTCAACGGCACGTCGTCAAGCCGCATCAGGGTGGATCCTGAGGTTGAGGTGCTCCCCGACTGTGGGCGACTCGGTTGCCGTGCGAGTTCAGGTCATGGCGAAGCGGGCCAGCCGCTGGCACCCGATCACCCGGCGGTGCACGTCGCGGATCTCCAGATCGGGAAAGAGCAGATCGGGGCGTGCGACCTCGGCGGCGACAGCCCGGGACACCACGAGCAGCACGCCGGGCCGCTGCGGCGGAAGGGCAGACACGGTCCCGTATCGCACGGTGGCGAGCGGCAACACCGCCCCGGGCACGCTGAGCAGGGTGTCGTCCACGACGTGCTGGTCCACTCGCGCAACCTGACCAGAGGGCGTCAGAACGAAACGGCTGCCGTTCATGACCACCAGATCGTGCGGCATGAGGTTGACCAGATGAGTCATGTTTGCTGCCTCACGGCAGCGAGGAAGACGCCGGTCGCCTGCCGTCGCGGTACGAGTTGTTCGAAGCTCGATAGCACCTCTGGGTCTCCGCGGAACTGCCACACGCGCTGATCATCGGGCGCCCAGGCCGTGAGCCTCACCCGGTCCACCACAACGGCGTCCTCGCGGACCACGTCGCAGTGCACCGGCGCGGATCGACCCGGTTCGGTGAGCACGCCACCGATCCAGAGCTCCCCGTCGATCCGGACCCTCCCGTAGCGCCCGGTGTCCCAGAACCACAGGTGCGTCGCGCCGATCGGCATCGCGTCAGGTAGAGGCGCGCAGTGCATACCTTCAAGATCGGCCCAGACGGCCGTGGCGCCCGGTAGCGACGCCACCAGGCCCCGCCACTCGTGGTGCGTGCGCGGGCCGCTGCCCTGCAGCGTCATCTGTTCAGGCATCGGGTCCTCCCGAAACGAGCGCTGCCAACGCGGAGAGATCAGGGGGCACCCAGGTGGCGTCGTTGACCCGGACCGTTCCCAGGCCCCTGGTCGCGGCGGCGCCGACACCCACCAGGCCGTCGTGCAGGTCGGCGACAGACGCTCGCAGCAGCGCGAGCTCGACATCCGTGAGGGGACGCAGGGGTTCCACCCGGAGCCGGAAGTTACCGGCGACAACCACCTGCTGCGCGTAGAGGAGACCAGAGCGGGCCCCACCGGTGACCCGGTCCAGCGCCACGTGATGTCGCACCTCGACGTCGGCAGCGTCGATCTTCGCATCCGGGATGGCGACGGCGGCCCGAGCACCGCCCAGCTCCGGGTCCGCACCGCTGCGAGGTGACCACCCGAACAGATGGCATGCCCGGCACGCTCCACAGCGGGCATCAGCACAGGCGGGCTGACCGAGTACCCGGCAGATGTACTCGACGCGCGAGCGCAGCACGCCCTTCAGACTGCTGCCCGGCACGTGCGGGACATCGTGTCGCTGCACCACCAGCGCGACCTCACTGTCGTGGTCGGGCAGCTGGCTGGGCACGCCGGATCCGATGTGCAGTCCATCCACGATGTCAAGCTGGACATCGATCTCCGGATCAGGCGACGAAGAGACAGCAAGCACCTCGGTGGGTTGCGGGTAGGTCTCAGGGCCCTCGACAGCGAGCCAGGCCAGCAGACGGTCGGCCTTGGTGAGGTCGTAGGTGTCCCACGCAAGACCAGTGACCGCGCAGGAACCGGAACCGGTCGTGACACCGCGCCCGATGCGCGGTCGCCACGCTCGCACCGCATCGAGAAAGCTGTCCAGCGCCGTTCCCGCTCCGTCCCAGCGCAGGTGGATGTCGAACTCGGTACCCGCAGGGAGCTGCTCGACGGTGAACAGAGCATGCACTTGTGCTGCACCACGGTGCCGATCGATCGCAACTCGCACCGCGGACTCGACGGCGGGCACGGCACCGTGGCACCGCACGCCGAGGACCTGAACCGGCGAGGCGACTTTCTCTTCCGCTCCTGGCTCGCCACCGAACAGACCGTCAGGCAGGCCAGGCCAGTCCACGCAATGGGTGCGCAAACTCCCGGCAGCCGTGCTGCCGGGCAGAGCGACAGCGCCGTCGGGGTCCCGCCGCAGCGGAATGTGGTTCGACGGTTCGCCGTTGGGGGTTGTCTCACCCTGCCGGCGTTCTGGCCCGGCGACGCCTCCGGGGCTGAGCAGTTGCAACCGGATGGTGATCAGGGTCAGTATCACGGGGTCACGCTCACGAGTTGCTGGGCCGGATCGAGGTGGTCGAGGACCTGCTCGTACTCGCCGGGGTAGCGGATGCCCAGCACGAGGCGCAGCGCGGCGCCCGCTTCAGCGGGGAGCTTGCCAGGCAGCTGCAGCAGGAACGGGTCATCCGCGGCACCGCTGTCCAGCACGGCCCGCCGAGCGCGGAGCCGATCCACCAATTGCGCGACCAGCCGCAGCTCACGCAGCGGCCGGACAACATCGGCGTAGTAGCCCCAGGGACGGGGTGGCTCCAACGGCGGGCACAGCGCTCCGAAGCCCTCACGCCGGCGTAGGCCCACGCCGCGCACCCGCAGCGCACGTAACGCCTGTGAGGATGGCGGGCGGTCGCACTGCACCCGGTACGTCGATCCCGCAGCGACGACGCGCTCGGTCGGTTTGGCCAGGCCGGCTGCGGCATGCCAGCCAGCTGCCTCGCCCCAGCGCATCCAGTGCACGACCGAGAGCACGTTCACACCAAGAGTCCTGTGCAGCTCCGCCGTGCTCGGCACGTCGGTCGGCAGGCCAGCAGCGTCGACAAAGATCGCGGGGCTGGCCAGGCGAAGAATCACCGCCGAGCCGTCGGTCTCCAACTCCTCGGGCTGGGCATCGGGATCGACGGTGACACGGGCAAGACCGCCGGTGCTGCGCCCCCCACCCAGCCACAGCCGCCGCAGCGGCTCGCCGCCGACCTCGAACGCCCCAACCGCGCCCGCGCTGATCCAACCGGTGAACACCTGCCGCCGGTCAAGGGAATCCTTGCGGTAGAGCTTCTCGTCCTCAGCCACACCGTCGGTGCTCAGGGCCGCCCGGGTGCGCTGTAACCGAACGGGGCGCTCGTGCGGTTCGCCCTTAGCGGCTTCCAGATTCTGGCTGCAGTCCGGGCACTCCGTGTCCTGGGCGCCGAGGCTGCGGTCCCACCACAGCCGCTGGCAGCCCTGTTCCTCCTGGTACTTGTGCACGAGCACGCTCACCGGTACCGGAAGGCTCCCGGCGCGGTGCAATGGTCCGAACCCGCCATCGGACTCGAAGGCCTCGATGAACGGCTGCCGGTGCGCGGTGCCAGGTTCGGGGGTGCCGAGAGCGCGGATCCACGCGGCGGCGCACGCGCCACGGAGCACGCTGCCCGGAATGTGATGGTGGGTGGGGTGGCGGTAGTCAGGTAGCGGGCCCGTGCCGGCGTGCACCGGCTGTTCCAGCGTCACGGTGACCTTTGCGGTGACGCTCATGTCGACCTCCCGGCGAGGACCCTGTCGATGGCGGCGCGGTCGAGCGTGACGTCCGGGCACGTGATCGACACCCAGCCGAGCCCGCGTCGCCGGGCCGCGCCCAGCGAACGGGTGCCTCGCGCGGCGATCGCCAGTACCGCGGCATGCAGGCCGACGTCGTCCACCGGACCCATGCGGGTGATCACGAACTCGGCACGGGCCGCAGTGGTCTCCTCGGCGAGCGCGAGCATGTCGTGCTTCGCGGTCCGGGTCGTCGGATCAATCTGAACCCGTGCGGTGATCTGCGGTCGCGCCCACGATTGTCCGGTGGGGACAGCGTCGCCCCAGTGCCAGCGGCACGGAAGTTTGGCGTCTCCGAAGACCTCCCCTACCAGCGGCGCTTCCTCGCCGAGAAGCTGCTTGGCGGTGGCCCGCATCACGCCCTTGAGCGATGTCGCAGGCAGCGGATCGCGCCTGTCGATCGTCGCGTCCACCCCTTCGGCGGCCTGTCCCGTCGAGACGCGGAACGGGCTGAGGAAGTCGATGACGAAACGCAACTCGTCGACACTCACCGTGGCCACCACCATTCGACCATCCCGATCGCCTGCTGCAAGGGGATCGGCGGGTGGGCTCCGAGAAAGGGTTCCACAATGGACCGCATCGGCTCGTCACCGCTGAGCACACGATCGAGCTGCTGCGCACCGGGTTCCCGACCATCCCACAAAGTGCGAGCAAGCACATGCCGCTGTGACCTGCCGACCCGCGCGAACCGGGCTAGCGCGTCCCAGCTGCCGTCCAGACCGCTGAGGGTGATGCTCCGGCGGCTTGGAACTCGGGCGCTACCGTCATGGGTGATCGACTGCCAGCACAGCGCGGCGCGCCGGCCGAGGTGCTCTTTCTTGGCAGTCCCCAACAGATCATGCGCCAGGTCGGCGACCACCGAGAATGGATCCTTCTGCTGATGGAAGACCACCCCGGCGGACGCAGAAGGGACCAGACCATTCCTGGCCAACGAGGACACTCCCCTGCCGAAGGTGCCGAGGTAAGTCTGGACGAACGCCCATGCGTTGTGCGCGGGAACACTGACCAGTAGGTCGTCACCCCCGACGAGGTGCGGGATGACCCGCCAGGCCGTGGCACCAGCGGTATCGATCCTGGCGGCGGCGTCGGTCAGCGCCGCCCAGGTGGCGTTGTCAATCGTGCGGGGTGCCTCCCTTAGGA
>JBOHHF010000575.1:0-4986 GCA_050700495.1 Pseudonocardiaceae bacterium | reverse complement strand
CGGGGCCGTCCATCGGTGGCCGATGCGGGTAGCGTTCGTCACGCAGGAAAGTCCGTGCTGTGCCCTGGAAACCAAGCAACAGATCCAGGTATGCACCCTGCATCAGAGCGCCGAACCAGTCAGTCTCAAACCCGCCGTCGACGAGGGCAATTGCCGGCGCCAGCACCTCCGCCCACGGCAGCCGGCCGAGTTCCCGGTGCGCCGTGAACAGGCCGGGCAGGGTGCCGGGCACGGCGACTGCGCCGTGGCCGATCTCATTGGCTCTTCCCGGCACGCCCGTCCAGCCGAGCAGCCCGGGAACGGCGTTGGCGGCGGCGTACATGTCGGGTGTGGCGGCTGCGGGTGCCTCACTGCGGTAGTCGAGGGTGTATGCCCGTCCATCCGGCCGCAACGCCGTGAGCAAGCCGCCACCGCCGATGGTGGTGGCAAACGGTTGCACGACGCCGGTGGCGAGGATGGCGGCAGCGGCCGCGTCCAGCGCGTTGCCACCCCGGCGCAGCGCATCGGTTCCTGCCGCGGCGGCCAGTGGGTGCCGGGCGGTTACCAAGCCGTTGCGGGCCTGCACAGGGGTCTTGGCATGCAACCACCTGCTGTGCAGCACAGTCACATTCTGCTCGATGACAACTATGGTCCCATCGACGCGATGTCATCCAGAGAACATTTGTCGTCGCTGGCGGCCGGGGTGCACGGACTAGGCCCCCGGAGATCATGAGCAGGTAAGAATGCAGTTTGTGCACCTACGCGAGGTAGGCTCGGCGAGGTTGTGACACTCGCCGTCGTGCTGTCGTTGCTGGCCGCGGCGTGCTTCGGAACCGCGTCGGCGTTGCAGCACCATGGCGCGAACCGGGTACGCCGGCGGTTCCCGTTGCACCCCAAGCTGCTGGCTGACGTTGCGCGCCAGCCGTTGTGGCTGGTGGGAATCGTGGCTGAGGTAGCCGCCGTGACACTGCACATGGTGGCGGTCAACTTCGGGCCGCTGTCGGTGGTACAGCCCCTGCTAACGCTCGGTCTGGTGGTGGCGCTGCCCTTGCAAGCCGTACTCGGGCGTCCGGTGACTCGCCGGGCGTTGCTGGCCGCAGCCCTGACCGTCGCCGGTTTGGCCGTGTTCCTGGTCGTCCAACCGACCGTAGACTCGCAAGCCCCGCAGAGCTTCACCGAATGGCTACCAGGATTGCTGCTGGCCGCCACAGTGGCCGTCGCTGCGCTGGGCGTCGCGCTGGCCCGGCGGGACCGGGTCCGGGCGCTGGGCCTTGGTGCCGCCGCCGGGGCGACGTTCGCGCTGTCTGCCGCACTGGTCAAGACCTGGGGCGAAATCCTCGACGGCGGTGGGCTCGCGGCGCTGGCCACGAGCTGGGAGCTGTGGACGGCGCTGGGCTGTGGGCTGCTGGGTGCGCTGCTGAGCCTGGCGGCCTTCCAGGCCGGTCCGCTCGGCGGTCCGCTGGCGGCGATGATGGTGATCGACCCCGTGATCGGTGTCAGCCTCGGCGTCATCATTTTCGGTGAGGCCTTCGCCACCGGGCTGCTGGCGGTGGTTCAAGCTGCCGGCCTGGCGCTGACCCTGGCCGGGGTGTGGCTGCTCGCCACCGGCGAGCAACGTTCCGATGCCCCATCCGGTGACCCACCCCGTAGCCCACCCGATGCGGTGATATTACGGGCAGCCCTTTACTGACCGGCGCACCTGCTGGCCCGAATGGCGGCTACGCTGGGGGCGTTTGGCGGAGGGGGCACGGGGTGAACTGCGCGACGACGTCGTCCCGTCAGGGACACCGGTTGGGGTGGTGGTCCCGTGCTGCCCTGCATGCTGGGTTGGCCACAGCGGGGTTGTCGCGAGGGCTGGGCCTGGGTGCCGGGTCAATCATCGGCGGTCGGGTGACGTTGACGCTGGACCCTCAGGCGCTGCGGCGCTTGGCTGCTGGTCGGCGAGTGGTACTGGTGTCGGGGACCAACGGCAAAACCACAACGAGTCACCTGACCGCGGCGGCAGTGCGCACGGTGGGACCGGTCGCGCACAACGCCGGCGGCTCGAATATGCCCGATGGCGTGGTGGCAGCGCTGGCCGACGCTCCGGACGCCGACTACGCGGTGATCGAGGTCGATGAGCTGCACCTGGCCGCGATCGCGGAGGCCGTCGATCCGACGGCGATGGTGCTGCTCAACCTGACCCGCGACCAATTGGACCGCGCCACTGAAGTGGGGGCGATCGCGGCCGCCGTCGGACGCGCGCTGACCCGGCACCCGCACACGGTGGTAGTGGCCAACGCTGATGATCCGATGGTGGTGTCGGCCGTGGGGACGGCCGCGCGCACTCTGTGGGTGGCGGCCGGAGCCAGCTGGTTGGGTGACGCCACCGCCTGTCCCCGCTGCGGTCGCATCCTCACCTTCACCGAAGCTGAGTGGCACTGTGCGTGTGGACTGGCCCGTCCCACACTGGACTGGTGGATCGAGGACGGCAAGGCGTGCACCACCGAGACGGTGCTACCACTGGACATCCGGTTGCCCGGCCAGATCAATCTGGGCAACGCCGCCATGGCGCTGGCTGCTGCCTGCGCTCTCGGTGTACCGGCCGATCAGGCCGTGCCGGCCCTGACCGAGGTGAGCGTGGTGGCCGGCCGGTACGCCGTGGTGCGCCGTGGGTCACAAGATCTGCGCCTGTTGCTGGCCAAGAACCCGGCTGGATGGGCCGGGATGCTGTCCATAGTGAGCGAGCCGCGACCGCTACTGGTGATCATCAACGCCCAGCAAGCCGACGGGCGGGATACCTCGTGGTTGTGGGACGTCCCGTTCGAGCAGCTCACGTCCCGTCCGGTGGCGGCCAGCGGAGAACGCGCCGCTGACCTCGGTGTGCGGCTCAGCTATGCCGGGTTGGAGCACCAAACCGTGTCCGATCCGCTGGCCGCCCTCGCGGCATTACCGGCGGGGATGGTCGATGTGGTGGCCAACTACACCGCTTTTCGTTCCTTTCGCCGCCAGCTGAGCCGGGAAGCAGTCAGGTGAGCGGAGAGTCGACGGTCACGATCGGCCTGCTGCTGCCGGACGTCCTGGGCACCTACTCCGACGCCGGCAATGCCACGATATTGGCTCAACGGCTACGCTGGCGCGGCATTGCGGCCGAGATACTCACTATCACGGCTCGGGACGTCCCGGCGACGACTTGCGCGGTGTACGTGCTGGGTGGCGGGGAGGACAACGCTCAGCAATTCGCGGCACAGTGGCTGCGTCGTCATGACCAGCTACGTCGGGCACTGGAAAACAGCGCGGTGACCCTGGCCGTGTGTGCCGGACTGCAAGTCCTGGGACGGTCGTTGAGCGACGCCAGCGGCCACGATTACCCGGGGCTGGGTCTGCTGGATATCGCCACCGTGCCCGGCCGCCAGCGCGCCGTCGGCGAGGTGATCACCACCTGTGCGTTACCCGATGTCGGCTCCCTGACCGGCTTCGAGAATCACCGCGGTGTCACCACCCTCGGCGCGGGCACGGCCCCCTTGGGGCGAGTGGTCACCGGCATCGGCAACGGCACGAGGCATCGCGCCGAAGGTGTGCTCACCGACCGCGTCATCGGCACTTACCTGCACGGTCCCGTGCTGGCCCGCAACCCCGCCCTGGCCGACCACATCCTGAACAAGGTCACCGTCCAGCCCCTACCGCCCCTTGACCTGCCCGATCAATCAGCCCTCCGCCGCACCTACCTGCGCAGTCACGCGTAATCCCGTTCCGCACGTGGGGTCGGTCACCGAATCGGGTAGGCCACGTCGCATACCTCGTCGGTCGGGGCGGCCGAGTCGAAGTCGGTGAAGTAGACCTCGCGCGGATTGCCTGCGTCGGCCAGCCCCTGCGAACTGATCCACTGCTCTATCGCGTCATAGGCGGAGAGGATCTGCGGATGCTCGACCTGGACTTTCCTGAGCCTGACGTAGGCCTCCTGATGCGCGGCGCATGCCTGCCTGATCGGAGAACGGCCCGGCAGCGGGAACCGGTCGCACCCACGGTGCGTCGGAGTCTCATTCTGTCCGTGACACCCGGCTCCTGAAGGATTCCTCGGCGGAGCCAACGATGAGAGGTCGGCAAGTCGTGGGGACCAGGAATCAGGCAGACGTCGTCGACTGGCGGTACCGCGGGGCCTGCGGGGCGCACGACCCGGACCGGCTGTTCGTGGCGGGCGCCGCGCAACATCAAGCCAAAATCGTGTGCACCCCGTGCCCGGTGCGGGTGCACTGTCTCGCCGAAGCGCTGGACCACCGGATCGAGTTCGGCGTGTGGGGCGGCATGACCGAAAGGGAACGACGAGCATTGCTGCACCGTCGCCCGGACGTCCACAACTGGGCAGCGCTGCTCGGTGGTGCTTCGCGGCATCGTGTGTGAAGCATCATTGACGTGCCCGTGGTCCTGGCAAGTGTGAAAATCTGTGCGGTTCGTCTTATGAACGCATGCGCTCCTCGACCTGGTCGAGACGCTGCTGTTGCTGTTGGATCACGTCATCCTGCTTGATCAGATACAGGGTCAGCTCCTCCACTTTCCGGAGCAACGTCATGGTGAACTCACCCAGACTGACCCCTGCTGCCTTCATCTCTTGGCCCGCGGGAAGATGAGGAAGGTGACCATGGCGATGAATGAACGACCGGACGTCTCCCAAGCTCGGTAACGAATAGTTCGCCGCGAAGACAAAGTCTGCAGGCGCCAGCGATCTGCCGTCCAGAAGTATGTCGCCGGCGCCGGCGTCGAAATGGATGGTGATGTCGCCGTTCGCGTTCATCATGCGGATGTCAGCGTTGTGGCCTTCGCCGCCCATGTTGATGTTGGCATCGCCACCGTCGAGATGGATGGTTTGCTTGCCGACTTCGTCCCTCAGGCCGATGTCGCCCTGGGCGCCTCCGCCGCCTATGTTGAGGTTGCCGCCGCCGCCGTCGAGATGGATGGTTTGTTGGCCACTTTCGTTACTCAGGGCGATGTCCCCTTGGCTTCCTTGGCCGCCCGCATAGATGTTGGCTT
>JBOHHF010000574.1:0-15159 GCA_050700495.1 Pseudonocardiaceae bacterium | reverse complement strand
CGCAGGCCAGGGGTCAGTTCTGGCGCCGGATAGGCGCCGAAACCGGTGCGATCGATCTGCGGGCGGCGCTTGCCGAGATAGCTCGGCGCAAGGGCTCCCCGGTCTACTACCCGGCCGACACCCACTGGAGCCAGGAAGGTGGCCTGGCGATGACCTACGCGCTGGCCGACCGGGTCGAGCCCGGCATCACCCAGACCTGGCAGGTCGCCCCGACCGGGTCGATCCCGTGGCCCGATGACATCAGCCCGCTGATCGGCCGCAGCGGCGAGCGGGCGATCCCGACGTACTCGCTTGCGCCGGCCGGACTGCCGGACCGCACCCGCTCGATCGTCAGTGACTTCCGGGTACCGCTGAACCTGACCTCGCCGCCCGCCGCGGGCGCCATCGGCCAGCCGGTGCGCATGATTGCCGACTCGTTCACCCAGTTCGCCAGCCGCTACCTCGCGGCGGCCTTCACCGACATCACCGTCGTGCACCCCGAGACCGTCGCCGCCGCCCCATGGTCGGCCGGAGACCTGCTTGCTGGGGGGAAGGTCGTGGTCCTGCAGATCGCCGAGCGCAACCTGCTCAGCGGCACCTCCCCGATCCTGCTCCACCCGGTGATCGACCAGATCGGCGCCCAGCTGGCCCAGCGCCCGCTGCCGTGAATTACCGCAGTCTGGAGACAGACTGCGGTAATTTCGGGCTTTTTAGCGCAGTCTGTCTCCAGAACGCGCTAGGAGTCAGCCTGGGAGCCGGCGGCGTCCGGCGATGCCGAGGTCGGTCCGGTGGTACCACTCCAGCTTCTGCTCGCCCTCCAGCCAGCACAGCCGTACCGAGACGCCGTCCAGCTCGGCGGGAAAGTCGATGAGGAATGGCGCGAACCCCTTGAGCTCGACGCCTTGGTCTCGGAACCACTCGAGCATGTCATCCAACCTGGCCTGCAGCGCCTTCATCTCGGCGAGACCGCCGAGCGAGGAAGAGCCGTTACGGCGCAGATCGACAGACAGCTCAGTGAGGTCCGCTCGAATCCCGATCAGCGCATCGACGCGCCGGCGAACCTCGGGAAGCAGCGCGCGGGCCTGCGGCAACCTGAACAGTCTGGGCTCACCCACGCTGACAACGGTAGTGGGTCAGCCGTTGGTCGGCGGCCGCTCCACGAGCTGGCTGAGATAGAGCTGCTCGCCGAGCTTGTCGATCAACTCCAGGTTGGTCTCGAGGTAGTCGATGTGACCCTCCTCGTCGGCCAGGATGTGCTCGAAGAGATTGGCGGTGGTGATGTCGCCCTTCTCGCGGCACAGCGTGATACCGGGACGCAGCCGCTCGACGACCTCCATCTCGACGGCCAGATCCGCCTCGAACTGTTCCCGCACGGTCTGCCCTATCCGCAGTGGAAGCAGCTTCTGGTAATTCGGCAGACCCTCCAGAAACAGGATGCGGTCGGTGATCCGTTCCGCGTGGCGCATCTCGTCGATGGACTCGTCCCGGGTGTGCTCGGCGAGCTTGGTGAAGCCCCAGTTGGCCTGCATCTTGGCGTGCAAGAAGTATTGGTTGATGGCGGTCAGCTCGCTGGTGAGCTGCTCGTTGAGCAGCTCGATGACCTTGTCGTCGCCGCGCACGTCGCTTAGTCCCCCTCTGATCGGTCTAGTGGATGATCTCGACCGTACGCGTTTCAGCCAGCGATGTCACCGAAGGTGAGCCTCTCCTGACCAGGGGTTATGTTGGTCTCAGGCCTGAAGGTCAGGCGCTGCGCCGCCATCGGCTGCGCAGCTCGTCGGCTGGTGCGCTGAGCAAGGCGACGATCTTGCCGATGCAGGACCCGCATCCGGTACCGGCCTCGGAGCGCTTGACCACGTCCTTGACGGTGCACGCGCCGTCGGCGATGCACCCGCGCACCTCTGCCTCCGTCACAGCTCGACAGATGCAGACGTACATGGCTCTGATGCCCCTGGATCGACGATGATTAGGCAAGGCTAAGCAGAGCAGATCATCTGGCTGGCGTCCAGACCCTCGGCTATCCGAACACTGCGGGTAGCTCGGTAACCGCGCTGGGTGCTCAGGGCAACCTGATTCACCGCGGGCCGTCCGCTGCCCGTGCAACTGCCGCCACGACGCCACTCGCGAATTCTTCTGAACTTTGTTCCCGGCCGACACCGCGCGGGCCGAAAACTGTCGGTGCCGGTTGCGGGAATGGTCTCGTTGACCACGGTGGAGGAGGATGGCACCCAGGCCCGTGTTGACGGGTTGCTGGAGGTGCTGCGTGCGGCCGAGGTCGATTTTCGGCAGTCTTATTCGCGTGTCCTTGATGTGGCAGCCGAGAGGGTGGGTGCAGTCAGCGGATTCGGTACGACGGCCCGGTTGCGAAGACGATCCAGTTGCGCCGTCTTCGGCGAGGAACGGCAGCGTCGTCCGCACGATGCGAAGCTGCTCGCAGGCTAAAGGAGCCGTAAGGATCCCTAGACGCCCAAAGGTCAGTCATCGTCTCGTAGGTCCTCCGCAACCGGCCGTGCGATATACCAATCCCGTTCGGCCTGTGGACTCGCGCCCTGCGAGGACTCACTGCGCTGCCGGCGCGCGGTGCGAAGCGCCGACCACTCCTCATTCAGTCTGCGACGCTCCTCGGCCTGGCGGCGAAGCTTAGGCTTTAAGGTGAGGGTGGTCCAGGACGTTCCGAGTAACATCCCCAAGCCGAGCAGCACCGTCCCGCCCAACACGTCCCACGTCAAGCCCCACGTCACCGCACTCTGCGGAGTGCTCCGCCACGACGTCGCGCTCCCTGCCCGCAGCCCAACGGCCGGGTCTCGGGGAAGCGTGTCGCGCTCCGGTGAGACATGATCGCCTGCCCTTCGTCATCGATTATAGGGGTTTCCTGCGCTGCAGTGGAGATCACGAGTTCACGACGGTCCGTGATCACCGAGGTGTTCCTTGCCTGCTGTGCCATCATGCCCGCTTGAGCCCGGGCCGGGGTCTCGCGTGCGCGGGCTGACGATGGAGAGTACGACTGGCGGTCGGTCCGGCGATAGGTCTGTGTGGTTGTCTGGACTCCGGACGCCAGAGAGAGGCTGGGGTGTGTTTCGGCGGGGTCTGCTGATCGCTGCGGTCGTTGTGGTCTCGACCGCAGCGATCGGGATTTTCATCAACTACGCTACCCCGACCCCGCCGACGTGGCTGACCGCCGATCCGTGGCGTCCGTGGCTGTTCTTGGCCCTCGCTGTCCTCTTCGCTGTGGTCCTCGCTCTATTCGCCGCCCGATCCATACCTGCCACCGCGGCATCGACCACCATCCGATTGTCCCCTGCGACTCCCTCACCCCGATTCCAGGCGGCGCCGAGTTCGCTGACGCCACCACACGTCGACCCGAAGCAGGTGCTGGGTCGTGATGTTGAGCTGCGCCAGATAGTGCGGTTGCTCACGCCGCAGCCCACAGAAGGGAGTGACCGGTTCGTGGTGGTGGCCGGCGCGGGCGGGATCGGCAAGACCACCTTGGCCGCCGCGGCGGCGGTTGCCGCGCGGCAAGCTGGCCGACAGGTCGTGTGGCTGCGCTGGCGGAGCCTTGACGGTCCCGACTCGCTGGCCGCTCGGATGGTCGAGGCGGCCAGTGTCCTGGGCCTGCCTGTTGACCAAGCGGGAGTGGCACAGCAGGCCGGGTCCAGCCTGGTAGATCTGGTCTGGGGCCACTTGAACGCCACACCGGACTGGATGTTGGTCATTGACGACCTCGACTTACCCAACGCGGCCGCCTTGGTTGGGGATCGGCTGGCGGACTACCGGGGGTGGATCAGGCCGAGTCGCACCGGCCTGCTGGTAGTCACGAGCCGTGACCAAGACACTACTACCTGGGGAGTAGCCGCGCAGCTCATTAGCCTTGGCCCGCTCGACGCCGAGGCTAGCGCCCAACTGCTACTTGCCGCCGCTCCGCATGGCGGCACCCTGGAGGAAGCTGTGGCCCTGGCGACTCGGCTGGGCGGCCTGCCGCTGGCACTGTACGCCGCCAGCGCCGTCGTAGGGGAGCCGACTTCCGCGCTACGTTCCTTTGCCGCCTATCAACAGGCTCTGGCCAGTTGTTCGCTCAGTGTCCTGCCAGATCTGCCCGCGCGGCCCGACCTTGCCGACCAGAATACCGCTCGAAGCTTGGTCGGCCACACCTGGGAACTGTCGCTGGACCAACTTGATGCCGAGGGGCTCGGAATGGCGCGGCCGTTGCTGCGGCTCCTGGCGCTGTTCGCTGAAGCCCCCATCCCTCGACCATTGCTGGCCACCCAGCTAGCGGCCCAGGTCACCGGCCAGACAGTGAGCGCGACAACGCTCAACGCAGCGGTGACGGGCCTGCGCCGCTACGGCCTGCTAGATACACCCGATCTGACGCGAACGCACCAGATCGTCACACTGGCCCTGCATCCCCTAGTTCGGGAAACCAGCGTCTTGCTACTCGAACAACACACCGACTCCACGCCATGGCGCGAGGCACTCAGCAGTTGGTTGATCGAACAAGTCAGCCAGACAGCGGCTACCGGACGTATTGGGTGGGACTATGCCCGACTGCTCGCTCCCCACGTTCTCCAGCTTATCGGCCCGCACAGCGAGAAACTTGACACTTTCCGCCCCGCGCGCGACGCACTGAACACCCTGGCCAAGCAGCTCCGTCAGGCCGGTGCCTACGCCGCCGCGCTCGGGCTATACCAGAGATGTCTACATGCCGAGGAACTGATGCTGGGTGCAGCGCACCCCGATACCCTGAACAGCCGCAACAACCTCGCTTTCGTGCTCCGCGACCGGGGTGAGTACCAGCGGGTCTTGCAGCTGCACGAACAGACTCTCGCCGTTCGCGAACGGGTCCTGGGCCCCGAGCACCCTGACACCCTCAACAGCCGCAACAACCTCGCTAACGTGCTCCGCGACTTGGGTGAATACCAGCGCGCTGCGCAGCTGCACGAACAGACCCTTAGCGCTCGCGAACAGGTCCTGGGTCGCGAGCACACCGACACGCTGAAAAGCAGCAACAACCTCGCTAACGCTCTCCGCGACCTGGGTGAGTACCGACGTGCCGCGCAGCTATATCGGCGAGCCGCGCAGCTACACGAACAGACCCTCACCATCCGTGAACGGGTCCTGGGCCCCGAGCATCCTGACACCCTCAACAGCCGCAACAACCTCGCTGACGCCCTTTATGGCCTGGGTAAGTACCAGCAGGTCGTGCAGCTGCACGAACAGACTCTCGCCGCTCGCGAACGGGTCCTGGGCCCCGACCACCCCGACACCCTGAACAGCCGCAACAACCTCGCCGCAGCGCTGAGTGATGGGGGTGAGTACGAGAGGGCCGTGAAGCTGCACGAACAGACTCTCGCCGCTCGTGAACGGGTCCTGGGCCCCGAGCACCCCGACACCCTGGGCAGTCGCAACAACCTCGCTCTCGCGCTCGGCGCTGGGGGTGAGTATGAGCAGGCCGTGAAGCTGCACGAACAGACCCTCGCCGCTCGCGAACGGGTCCTGGGCCCCGAGCACCCCGACACCCTGAAAAGCCGCAACAACCTCGCTCTCGCGCTCCGCGATGGGGGTGAGTATGAGCAGGCCGTGAAGCTGCACGAACAGACCCTCGCCGCTCGCGAACGGGTCCTGGGCCCCGACCACCCCGACACCCTGAACAGCCGCAACAACCTCGCCGCAGCGCTGAGCGATGGGGGCGAGTACGAGCGGGTCGCGCAGCTGCACGAACAGGCCCTCGCCATTCGCGAACGGGTGCTGGGCACCGACCACCCCGACACCCTCAACAGCAGTAACAACCTGGCTAATGTGCTCCGCGACCTGGGTCAGTACCAGCGCGCCGCGCAGCTGCACGAACAGACCCTCGCCATTCGCGAACGGGTGCTGGGCACCGACCACCCCGACACCCTCAACAGCCGCAACAACCTCGCCGGGGCGCTGCGCCGAGCCCAGGACGAGCGATGTCGATCGTGGTGGCCGCGACGCCGGGGCATCAATCGGGGAGGCGATAACTGAGACAACCGCCTAATCCACTGAGGCCGCCCCCCACGGTCGCCGACTGGATCATCCCTGGTCCCGCCGTGGGTCGGGGTCTGCAATGGCTGAGTGGGGCGGGTCAGCGGAGCCGCGGGCGGGGAGCGGCGGCGCAACGGTCGAGGACAGTCCCAGCTCACTGGCTAGGAAGGACTGGAACAACTCCACGGGCAGGTGTAGCCACAGATCCGCCTTACTGCGCACCTGGCAGTGACGGCGACGTAATCCCGGCACCGCGCTCGGACGTCGACATGATCGGCACTGGCCCCGTCGATCTACTGGATGATCTACCAGCAGTGAGTACAGCGTCGCGCCCGCTCGGTGCAGGATCGAGTCGATTCCAGCCCTAGCGCCGGGCCCCGACTGCACGCCATCGCACAGGACCCCGCGCAGCGCCTCGAGTAGGAACTTGTCACTGCGGATCATCGGCGTCACACCGCCATCGTCTGCCAGGCTGCGGACAGCACTGCTTGTAGCCAGGGCGGCGTACAGGTACCTACCCCGGGAGACACAATCCAGCGAGCTGGGCCATGCGCGGTAACGCTGGGCGGCAGCGTCAGCACGTCCGGGGCGGTCATCCGCAGTCGGGCACCCACCATGGTCACATTGTTGACCGCCACACCGGGGTCATCCGGCGCGGTCAGGAACACCCACCGCACTGGCCGGCCAGGCAGCGCGAGCACCGGGCTCAACGAGTTCCGGGCACGCAGCACCGCAATCACAGCGCGGCCGCGACCCGCCAGAAACTCCACCGCGCCCACACCGCAACCCAGCCGCAGCCTGACACCGCCCGCATCCGCCCAGATCGCGCCAGTCCAGTACCCGTACCGATCGCTGTCAGTGCTCGTCACGCGTGCCAAGGGACACCTCCGGTCATCATCAGTGAGCGGCCGCGCCCCGGGGGTGGCTGCTCATCGCGGGATGGTGGGACACGGCAGGACCAGGGGCATTCGGCTACTCCCCAGTCCCGCCGTGGTCAGGGGCAGCCGTCCCGCCCGAGCAATCCAGGAGGACGAGCTGACGGGAAGCACGTTACCGAACTTGGTAATACAAGTCTACTTGGAGTGGCCAGTGATCGGTGGTCAGAGTGTCGAGGCGGAGGTCGGGGATATCGCCGTCGGGCCGTTCGCGCTCCAGCGCACCAGTGTCGTCTGGTGGCCGAGCTGTGCTCCGCTGGCCGGATCGATTCTGAAGGGACCGAACATCGTGGTCGTCTGCAGCGCGGCCGCCATGGCCCACAGGCTCTCCCGTGCCACGCTGCCCGCGGCTCGGGCGCAGTGGGTGGCGAGTGCGGCCGTGGCTGCCGCCTGTACAGCCGGATAATCAGGCACCGCGCCGGTCAGCGCGGAGTATGCCTGAAGGAAGTCTTCTTCCGGCGGTCCCACCTTGATGGTCGTGCAGCGACCCGGGAACCACTGCGCGATGCCGTAGACGCCTTCGGCGCTGGCCACCTCCTGCCCGAAGTCGCGCACACCGGCCGCGACCGCGCCGATCAACCTTGGCTGCCGGGCAAGCGCGCGGGCGGCGGTGACTGCCGCGATGTCTTCTTCGAAGGAGCCGGCGCAGAATAGGTCCCACGCCCCCGGAGCGTGATCGGCGGGCAGCTCATCGGCCGGATCGAGGCGCACCGCGCGCAGCCCGAGTGTCGTGGCCATCTCCGCCGCACCAGTGATGACCTGCCGGCCGAAGCTCCCGCGGCCCTGCACGAGCCACAGTGGCGCCCGCGTGGACTGTCCCGCGAGGTGGTGCAAGAACGGCTCGGCGTAGCGACTTGTCGGTGACAGCACAGACACGACGTGCCCCGGAGCCGCCGCTGCTACGTCGTCGCCGGAACCGCCGTGATTCCACACCAGACGGTCAAGGTCGGGCGCGACTCCGGATGCCACCCGCATGAGCTGCGTCGAGTACGGCCCCAGCAGCAGATCACATCTACCCGCCACAGCCCGAAGACAGGACACCACCCGCGCCGGGTCACTACCGTCGTCCTGCACGACGAACTCGGTGTCCCCGTCCAGCACGCACCATGCTTGCAGCCCGGCGGCGGCCTGCCCGCCAAACCGCGAGTAGCGACCCGTCAGCGACAGGCACGCGCCTACCCGCAACCCTCGATGGCCGACTGCCACGGTTACCGCATGTCCACTTCGTACCGAAACTCGTGACGATCTGCTGCGGCGACCGAGTCCTGAACCTCAAGGGGTGCTCCCTGGGTGTCATAGATCGTTCGGAGCACCCGCACGACCGGCACTCCGGGCGAAAGCCGCAACTGATCGATCTCGGCGCGGGTCGGCATCCGGCTCGTCAACTCATCCACCGATCGCGCCGCCGTCCTCCGGATAGGCCCCGCCGGATCCTCGATGACCGCGAGAGCCCCACCCCGTATCAGCCGTGGCTCGGCGATCGCCGTTCCCTGCGCCATGTCGGCGGGATAATAGCTGTCGCACAAGGCCACGGACTGATCCTCTACCAGGAACAACCGCCGCCGCAGGACCACCGGCGCGTTCACCTCGACGCCCAGCCGCATCGCCACCTCAGGCGGAGCGCCGATCCTCCCCACCTCCACAAGACGCTGTGCAGGGCGCTGCCCCTGCTCGGTCACCTGCGCATTGAAGCCCGGAAGGCCCGCGCCGCGATGCCGGCGATAGTTCGCGCCGGTGACCACCAACCGCACATGAGGCGCAGGACGAACAAAGGTCCCCCGGCCCTGCTCCGTGATCACCAAACCCTCGGCCTTGAGCACAGCCACCGCGCGGCGCACCGTCGGTCGGCTGGTCTGGTACCGCTGCGCCAACTCCCACTCGGAGCTGAGACGGTCACCCGGAGCGAGACGACCAGCCAAAATAGCCGACCGAAGATCATCAACGATGCGATGGTACGGGAAGGCTGGACCCCGTGGCTCTGGCATTAGCTGGAGAATACTAAGGAGCAGCACGGTAGCGGACCAGCGCCACCGGCCGGCATCTGCCACCGTCGGGTAGTCGCCGCTACCGTTCGTTGTGGTCATCGCGGCACGGGTACGGTGCGCTGGGGGTGGGAGGACCAGCGATTCGTGGCTGGGATCCGACCTTCCCGCTGCAGGGACCTGCGGGGAGGTGGGGGCCGAGCGGCCGGGGTCTGAGGTGTCAGGTAGGCGTCAGCCGCTTCCGGGTAGCTCTGCGCCGTCATCACTCTACACTCGGACACAATCTATATAGAGTTACGGACTATGAGTGGATTGCGGATGACGGTGGCGGTCCAGGCGGTGCTGGGGGCGCTGCTCCAGCAGCCGGACACCGAGCTGTATGGCTTGGAGATCGTGAAGGCCAGCGGGTTGGAACCGGGCACGATCTACCCGATCCTGCAGCGGCTCCGCGGCGCCGGGTGGGTCAGCGATCGGTGGGAGGACCCGAGCCCGGCCACACCGAGGGCCGCCCCCCACGCCGCTACTACCGGCTGACCACCGAGGGCGGCGCCCGCGCCATCCACGCCCTCCAAAGCGGTCGAGACCGCAGCGGCCTAGCCAGCTACTCGCTCCACCCCCCGCTGCCCCCGCGTCCGAGGCAGGCCCGGCATGACAGCCCTCGTCTTTATCGCCTGCGTCGTCGTCGGCTTCATCGTTGCCTGCGTCGTCGGTGCCGCCGAAGGCGCCAGTAAGTACGGCCCTATCATCGGCTACGCCGTCGGCTCCATCGGCTTCCTTGGCCTCCTCGGACTTTTCGGCTTACGCGACGTCATCGTCGGCTTCATCGTTGACGTCGTCTTCGGCGTCCTTGCCGGCGTCATCATCGTTGTCGTCGGCGGCTTGCTACTCCTCGTCGTCGTCAGTGCCGTGGTCGAGGTCGGACAACGTCGAGGTGCGCAGGTCCCCGCGCACCTTCGCGTGGTCTCACCTCTAGCGCCCCGGACGCTGCGGTGGGTGCGCGGTCTGTTGCCCGGTGACGAGGGCACGGCCTGGTTGGCCGAGGTGACGTCCTGCCTCGCCGAGGCGCGCGACAAGCGCGAACGACGCCGGTATATCCGCAGTTACCGCCGCAGTGTGCGCCGGCTGATCTGGACTAGCTGGGCACTGCATCTGGGTGGCTCGCGATCCCGGACGCTGTCGTGAGTACCGAGAGGACCGACTCAGTCGGGGCGCAACCTACCGACCCGCCTTGGCGCGGTTGCTGTTCCTGTTGGTGCAGGGTCACGATGGTCAGTGGTGGCGCGGGTTTCTGCTGTTGGCGCTCACCGGGCTACTGCTGGTTGGGGTGCTGGCAGTGCTGCCGGTGCCCGCTGGCTGGGTCGGCGGTGTGCTGGACGTCGGATCCCTGACCGCACTAGCCGCAGCTCGGCGCCGTGGTGGCGCTACGCGGTCGTGAGTGGCATGAAGTGCTATAACACTGTTACGCGCTCACGAGCGCGCTAGCGCGCGCCGGCCGACGCCGCGGACTTCGAAGCCGACTCGGCGCAGGACGTCGGCGTCGAGCAGGTTGCGGGTGTCGACCACGATGCGGCGCTCGACCAGCTCGGCCAGCCGGCCCCAGTCCAGCACTCGGAACTCGGGCCATTCAGTGAGCACCACCAGGGCGGCGGCGCCGGAGGCAACCTTGACCGGGTCGTCGGTGACCTGCAAATCGTCGGTCATGCCGGGCACCGCGGCGGACACCCCGGGGTCGTAACCGATCAGCTCGGGGCCCTCGGCGGCCAGCAGCGCCGCGACCGTCAACGCGGGGGAGTCACGCAGATCGTCGGTACCGGCCTTGAAGGTCAACCCGAGCAAGCCGACCCGCTGCCCGGCCAGCGATCCGCCGACGGCGTCGCGGACCTTGTCGACCATCCGGTGGTGCTGGCGGGTATTGGTGTCCAGGCTGGCCTGCAGCAGCCCGAAGTCGAAGTCCACTGCGGTGCAGACCTGCAACAGCGCATGGGTGTCCTTGGGCAGGCAGGAGCCACCCCAGCCCGGACCCGGCTGCAGGAAGGCCTGCCCGATCCGCCGGTCGTAGCCGATGCCCTCGGTGACGTCCAGCACGTCGGCCCCGAACCGCTCGCACAGCTCCGCGACGGCGTTGACATAGGACAGCTTCATCGCCAGGAAGCAGTTCGCCGCGTACTTGACCATTTCTGCGCTGGCCGCATCCGTGAGCACCGTCGGCGCGCCCAGCCGGGCATACAGCGCCGCAACCCGCTCAGCGGCGTCTTGGGCGTCGCAGCCCACCACGATGCGGTCGGGGTTGAGGAAGTCCTCCACCGCCGAGCCCTCCCGCAGGAACTCCGGATTGCTGACCACCGCTACGTCCGGGCGGTCCAGCAGCTGCGCGGTGCGCGCCGCGGTGCCCACCGGCACGGTCGACTTGTTGACCACCACGCAGCCCGGTGGCAGCAGTTCCCGGATCTCAGCGGCCACCGACTCCACGGCCGACAGGTCCGCCGCGCCGCCGGCACCCATCGGAGTCTGCACGCACAGGAACACCACCTCGGCTGCGTCGGGTCCCTGACCCACCGCGGCGGCGGCACTCACCACGAACCGCAGCCGGCCGGCGGCGAGACCCTCCGCCACCAGCTCGGGCAGCCCCGGTTCCAGGATCGACACCTGGCCGGCGGACAGTCGGGCCACCTTGGCCTCGTCCACATCGGCGCACACCACCCGATGGCCCAACGACGCCAGGCATGCCCCGGTGGTCAGGCCCACATATCCGGAGCCGATCACCGCGATCCGACGCACGAACATGCGTTCTCCCCTCACTCTGCGTTGACGATTCATCGTGGCACACCGCAACCGGATTCCTGGGCAGCGCGCTGGGGGACGGGTCAGAGGTCGCCGGCGTAGGGCACGGCGTACACCAGCTCGGAGCTCATCCACAGCCGCAGGGCGTAGGTGGCGCGCACGTCGTCGGCGTTGTAGGTGAGCAACCGCTCGCGCTGCGCTGGATCCGGCTCGCCGCCGTCCAGCGCGACAGCGTCGCGGTACCAGCGCATCGAGTTCTCCCCGCTGGCCTCGGGATCGTGCCAGGAGAACCCCGCCGCCGGGGCGATCGTCTTGAGCCCCTTGCCGTGCGCGCACAGGAACTCGGTGCTGACCACTCCGTACAGGTCCACCCACTGGGCGCAGGTGATGAACTCCTGCACCTCGGCGACGGTCGGCATGCCGGGGGCACCGGCGAAGCGTTCCGCGGAGGAGAGCATCCAGCGGTTCTCGGCTTGCTCGTTGTAGCAGTAGGCGTGGAAGCTCAAGCCACGCTGCGCGGCCCGGCTGCGGACGTCGGTCAGCCAGCACCAGAACGCGGCGAAGGACCGCGCCTCGTCCGGGGTGGGCACGGGTACCCAGGTGGCGAAAGGGCGGTAACCGCCGGGCATCCCGATGTCGGAGCCCGACAGCAGGCACCCCCACAGGTAGGCGCCCGCCTCATCGAAGCTCTCCATGTCCACGTCCACCTCGACGTCAGCGCGTGGCACGGTGATGTGCTGGTTGCGCCGCACCAGCGTGAGGTCTCGCTGCCAGGCGCGGGCCAGCAGCACCGCGTCGCGCAAGGACATCCCGGCCATCGGCATCGGCGGGTCGCCCGCAGGGTCTAGCGCAGCGAGAGCGTCTACGGTAAACACCCCGGCGGCCCGCAGTGCCACCGTGTCTTCCCCACGCAGCACCATGCTGACGTCCCGTGACGCCCGCAGCGCCGGACCGCAGGTCGGCCACCACGGGCATGAGCGGCATTCGGTGACTCGGGACGGCAGGGCCAGCGGCTCCGCATTGGTGGCCGCGGCGCGGGCCACCGCCAACCGATCGGCGAACCGGGCGTCGTACTCGGCCATCGCGGTACGCCCCCCGGGCCAGGTGGGAGCGTCCAGGTCATGCCAGACCACCACGTCGGCATCCAACCCGACCACACCGCCGGTGGCTCTACCACGGGGCGCCAGCCCGGCCGCCTGCAGCAGCCGGAATGCGTGCGCCAGCCGCAACTGGTCCCTCGACTGGGGGCGGACCTTGCGCTCCGGGTCGATGCGGGCCACGGACAGGACGGGCTGGGCCAGCGGGCTGGTTCGGGCCCCGGATCCAGGGTCGGTGACCTTGTGCCGAACGACGATCACCGGAAGGTAGCCACCGCGATGGCGCACCAGCAGTTCGGCGCCGCCGCGGCGCCCACCGGGGAAGTCCGCCGGCAGCAGCCCACCCCAGACGAACCGTGCGCCCCCGTCGAGCAGCGCCAGGGTGTCAGCGCAGCGCTGCGCCGCAGAGAGGTCTGGAGGGATCTCCCTCCAGACAGCGACATGTTGCTGGGCCAGACCGTCGGCGATCCGGCGACGGTGCGCGACGGCGTCGGCAATTCGCCGATCAGCCGCAGGGTCCAGGGTTGCGCGTTGGGCATCGACTGCTGCGGGATCATGCTCCAGGTGCACCCGGCGACGGCACCGGGTGACCACGCCTGAGTCAAGCAGCACTGCTGAGTCCACGGCGTCAGACTAGATCCAGGGACCGACAAGTGTGCGTTTCCCCAGCGCGGCTAACCTGATGGGACATGGCGGTCGGGTGCACACACCCGTGGTCCCGACCGCAGCGCGACCGAGCGGAATCTACGTGGCCACCTCGTCATGGAGACCGATGCCCAAAAAGCGGAGCTACGCGTGGCACCTCGTAGCCCTCCTGGCGCTGGTGGGGTCGGCGCTGCTGGGTAGCGGCCTGGGTACCAGCACTGCCGCGGCCGCGCACAACGAACTGATCGGCAGCGACCCACCCGACGGTGCCGAGGTGGCGACCAGCCCGGTGCGGGTCAGCCTTACGTTCAACCTGCCTCTGCAGCGTGGGTTCAGTACCGTGACCGTGACCGGGCCGAACGGCATCCAGTGGCAGGCCGGTTCCCCGGTCGAAGCCGGCGCCGTGGTGTCAGCGCCGGTGCGTCCGCTAGGACCGGCTGGTCAGTACACGATCGCCTACCAGGTGCTCTCCGCTGACGGTCATCCGGTGCGCGGTGCGGTGCGCTTCACCCTCACCACCCCAGGCGCGGGCGTCGCAGCAGGGCCACCCCCGACTGCGGGCCGGACCGGCATCGCGCCGTCCACCAACGCCGCCCGAAGCGGGTCCGAGAGCAACCCCGTGTGGCCATGGCTGGCCGGGGCCGGTGTTGTGCTGGTGGGCGGCGTGGCGGTGGCGTTGCGGGTCGGCCGCTCCCGCTGAAGAGTTCCGCGGAGGTCAGTCCAGCTGGGTCGTCACAGCGGCTGCTCCGCCGGGACCTGCCGCATTGCATCGAGATCGATGAGCGTGCGCTCGACGCGGTCTCGTAGCTCGCGGCGGCTGATCCAGCCTCGCCCGTACTGCCGGTGATCCTGGGCGAGCATCGCGAGTAGCGCAAGGGCTTCAGCGGGTCTGCTGCGCTGCTGCTCCGGCAGCTGGCGGATGAACTCCAGTTCGGTGTTCACCAGGTTGTCCAGGTAGTCGGCTTCACGCCTCCCGGTGCGGCGGCGGCGCAGCCTGGACAACGCTGCCAAGCTGTTCCAGGCGCCCAGCGGCTCGGCCTGCTGCCCGGGAATCCCGCTCCACTGTCTTGCCACGACGCCACCGCCCTGAGTAGTCCGGTCCTGATGACCATCGCCGGACCGGCACCCGGCGTTAGCCGCTGGGCCGAATCACCCCTCCGTCTTCACCCGGGGGCCACATCACAGAGACATCACAGAGACAGCACAGAGACAGCAGCGGGGACATCAGCGGGGCCGCAGCCGGGCTGCGGCCAGCAGGTCGGGGTCCACCCGCCGCCGGCCCGCGGCGTGCACGATGCGGGTGAAGGGCACCATCAGCAACGGCTGCTCGTCGCCAAGGAGATGGGAATAGACCGGATGGAAGCCACGGTGGTCCAGACTCACCAGGAACTCGGCGCACAGCAGGCCCCGGCCGTCCAGGCATCCCGTGCCGTGCCACGGCAGCAGTGTTGAGCCACCGAGGTAAGAGAAACCACTACAGCCCGGCCGGGAGGTCACGGTGGCCAGCCGGACGTGTGGTGGATAGTGCCGGGTGACCCCGGCGGCGGCGTCGGCGAGGGAGGCCGCGAGGTGGTTGACGGAATCCTGCCACGCCGACGCGAGCACCTCCCGCCGTGCCGAGACGAGGTCCGGCGACAGATCCGGCTCAGCGTACCCGTCGGGCCAGGCGAGCACTTCACAGGCCCACTGCCGCGGATCGGCCGCTGGTGTACTCGGTGCCGGCACCGGCACCGAGTACACCAG
>JBOHHF010000573.1:0-14044 GCA_050700495.1 Pseudonocardiaceae bacterium | reverse complement strand
GCTCGGTGGTCGCGCCCGGTCGCGCGGAGCGGCTCCGAAGGCGCCACGGTGTACACCGGCCCCGGCCGTACGCGCGCCAGACCTGGTCGGGTGGCACGGGTCCGCGACGGGTGGGCGTACCGGCTGGAGCATCCGCAGGCCACCACCGTCGGTGTGGTCCGGCACCGTGGCGCGGGCCCGGCAGCATTGGGCGGCACGCTAGCCGGCGACCTCGGCATCGGTGATCTCGACACCGGCCATCCGGAGCTCTTCGTCCGGGTGGGAATGCGTCCCGCTGGCGTGCAGTGGTCGCGCCAACCGGTGCGGCCCGGTCGGCTGGCCGTCGGTGACGCCGCGCTGGCCCTGAATCCCGTTGCCGGCCAGGGTGTGCGGTTCGCCGTGTCGTCCGCGCTGGCTGCCGCCGCCGTGCTGCGTTCCTGGAGTGAGGGCTCCTGGCGCGAGGGCGCTGGGCAGCTCGCCTCGGACTACTACCGCTGCTTCGTCAACGGCGTGCGATCCCGTCACCTTGCCAAGCTCACCGTCATCGCCGGTGAGCGGTCCGAGCCGGCAGCAGCCGACAACCCACTCGACCCCGGCCGCCGGCTGCGGTGGGTGGCCCACGTCGAGCGGGTCGGGGTGAATCGCGGCGGCCGGATCGTCGCCGAGGAGTGCTGCGTCCTACCCGACGGCGGTCTCGTCCGTTGGGTCGGTGGCATCGACCTCCTGCTCTTGCGCGACGCCGTCGCCGACGGCCGGACCCCTCCCGAGATATGCGCAGCACTCGCGCGAGCCGGCGTCGCTGACATCTCCGTGCGAGCGCTCGTCGCCTGGGCCATCCGAGTCGGTGCCGCCGGATGAGCGAGGTGGGACGTCGGCTGACCGCCTACTTGATCCCAACAATCATCGATTCGAGCCCAAGTAGCTGGAATGAATTAAGTTGTTCTTTTTGAGGTATTGTCGATCCGTGGACTTGCGAAGATGCCAACTTGGAGGGATTCGTTACTTCATTCCAGCTCTCAACGAGGTGCACGACGTAGCTTTCGCGAAAGCCAACCTCCTGCATCCAGGCACGACAGTCGGCGCCCGTGTACTCGAACCCCCCGGCGTCACGATCAGCATTTGGAGGCTCAACAGCAGGCCGAGCGCGTTGCTGCGCCGCTCGTCGTCGATGATCACGTCGTTGACGATCAGCGCGCCGCCCTCAGGCAGCGCATTGTAGGCCTTCTGCAGCAACAGTCGCTTCTCGTTGATGTCCCAGCCATGTAGGATGTGTCCCATTACGAGCACATCCGCCTGGGGTAGCGGGTCGGTGAAGAAGTCGCCGGCGGTGAAGCTCAGCCGCTCGCTGAGTCCGAATCCCGCGACGTAAGCATCGAAGAACGGTCCGAGCGGTGGCAGGTCGAAACCGCCGCCGGTGATGTGCTTGTGCGCCAGGGCGATCTGAACCGGCACGGCGCCCTCGGCGCAGCCGATGTCGATCACACTGCCGTAATCCTGCCAGGGAAATTTGGCCACGATCGCTGGCGCTAGGTAGGTGTTGCCCCCGGTCATCGTGCGGGCGAACTGTGCCATTTTCATCGGGTCGGCGTAGAGTGCCTCAAAGAAGTCCTCGCCGCCCTGCGCATCAATGTGCGGGCGTCCGGTTCGCAGGCTCTCCGTCAGCGACGCTCGGAAGCCGTAGTCACCCGTAATCGTCTCCAAGACGCCACCAATGTAGGAAGGCTTGGCCTGGTCTAGGAACAGATCGGTCGCGGGCGTGTTGGCATAGCGACCATCTTCACGCTCGAGCATGTCCAGCGCGACCAGCGCGTCGAAGAAGTCCGTCGCACCCCGCGGGTGCAGTCCCACGCGTTCACGCAGCGCCTCGCCATCGAGCGCACCCGCGTCCGCCAGCTTGGAGAAAACCCCCAGCTCGATGGCGCTCAGTAGCGTCTTCGGTCCCCAAACCGCCATCCCGAGTTGCATAATCGCGGCGGACGTCACCGGGGTCTCGTACTCGACCGCCGGCGGCGATGCTTCGCTCACAACATGCCTTTCATGTCCGATACGGAGTTGAGTTCGCCAATTGTGCGGTGAGGCTAGCATCGGTGGGCCGTGACGCGGAAGTGGTCCGTTCACTCGGATATCCGAATCTACGCACGTGCAGGGGATGGGGTCCCGCCGCGACGCGCGCCATGCCGCTACGGCACTGGCCGAACTGTTGTCTCGCGGCGGCGGTCGGGGGATGTGTGCGTACCAGGGTGGTCACCAGAATCGGCACCCGTGATGGAAAAGACCGAGTGAGGTGCACGACGTTGGGTGGTGTCGATCCGGGCGGGGCCGCGGCGACCTGCGGACCCGGTGCGCCGCCGCGTGGCAGGCGGATCACGATCGCCGTGTTGGGTGCCGGAATCGCCGGTTTGGTCGCGGGGTACGAGCTCGAGCAGCTCGGCTATGACGTCGTGGTGCTGGAGGCTGACTCCCGGATCGGCGGCCGGGTGTTCACCAGGCGTTTCGGTGGCCCGGACGGTCCGATCGCGGAGCTCGGCGCGATGCGCATTCCGGCCGGACATCGCTTCACAATGCGCTATGTGGACGAACTGGGGCTCCGGCACCGGTTACGTCCATTCCGCAATATTTTGAGCGATCCCAACAACTGTCTGCGCGTCGGCTCGCAGCTGGTCCGCGTCGGAGATGCGGCAGCGTCGCTGATACGGGAGACCGAAAGATACGTCGGTGAGAACTCCTACCGGCGGGATACGTTGCTTTTCGTGGGCTGGCTGCACGCGATGGTGCGCGCACTTGGTCCTCGGGAGCTGCGCGAGTTCGACCGAGGCGACGCCAGGAAGATGCTAGCGCTGGCCGACCAGCTGGACATGGCGCCGTTCCTGCACGACGACCGGGTCAGTTTCGACGCGGCGTTCCGCGCGTACCCAGAGCTCAGGGTTGCGTGCACCAGCCGGCTGGAAAGCTTCCTCGACGACCTCATCCGGGAATCCGGCACCGACATGCTGACCCTTACTGGGGGCATGGCACAGCTGGTGGACGGGTTCGCCTACCGGATCCGCGGCCCGATCTACACCGGCCGGGAGATAGCCGGTCTCGACGTGCGCCGCGACGGGGTGAGCGTCCACCTGGCCGGTGCGTGGAGCCGATCGGTGAAAACCTACCCGATTGTGCTGTGCACTATCCCGTTCTCGGTCCTTCGTGGGCTGCCACTGACCGGTGTCAGCACCGACAAGCTCGACGCCATCGCGACGCTCGACTACGGCTCGGGCACGAAGGTGGCGCTGCACTGCCGGGAGGCGTTCTGGATCCGGGACGGCATTACCGGGGGCGGATCGGCGCCGGGAGGGCTGAGCCGGCAGATCTACTATCCGGACGTTGGTGCTGACGACAGCTCCGTGTTGCTCGGCAGCTACACGATCGCCGAGGACGCCGACGTGCTCGGCCAGTTAAGTGAACCCGCCCGGCACGCAGCGGTCGCCGACGAGCTGGCGGAGCTGCACCCGCAGCTCCGCCAGCCGGAGACCGTGTTGGAAACGATGAGTGTCGCCTGGGGGGAGCGTCGGTGGCATAAGGGCTGTGTCGCCCGGCGGTGGGGTGTGACTGACGAGGAGCGGGCCCGTGCGGCCCAGCGGGCGGCGTGCCCGCAGGGCCGTCTGTTCTTCGCCGGCGAGCACTGCTCGATCAACCCGGCCTGGATCAACGCGGGGATCGAGTCGGCACTGCACGCGGTGGCCCAGATCGACACCTTCGCCCGCCGGCTCGTCGGCGGCTGGAGTCAGGTGGAGGAATCGATGTGAGTGTCTTTGACCTGCCTCGCCTGCACTTCGCTGGTATCGGCATCACCCGGCTGCCGACCGGCCCCAGGTCTGGGCTGCTCGATCTCGGCACCAATGCCGCGGTCGCCGGCTCCGCCCCGTTCCCCACCACTCGCCCCGCCCAGGAATACCACGACTACCTCGACCGGCAGGGCGTGCGTTTCGAACCGGACGGCACGGTCACACCGGACGGGCGGTTCGGTTCGGTCAAGGGCTGGAACTTCGGCGGCAATGGGCACTTCTGGGTTGACGCCTCGGTGGTCGGCTGTGAGCGGTCACCCGGCGAGATTGACACGACCGACCACGTTGTCGGCCGGCAGTTGGACATGTGGGGCCACTACAATGACTACCTCGCCAGCACCGCGAACCGGGCCAGAGTATTCGACGTAGATCCGGCCTCGAACTGGACCACCGCGGTGATGGTCGGCCAGCTCAGCCTTGGCCGGTCCGGGCGCTCGCACGACGTCGGTTATATGGCAACCGGTGACGTGTACGGCATAGCACCGCCGCGCTGGCGCAACCCTCGGCACGTCCTACATACCGGCGCCGACACTGAACACCCGCTGGGCAGGGAGTTCACTCGCTCGGTCGTGCACCAGTTCGTGGTGGACAAGACCGACCGGCTGGACTGGCTGGACGAGGCAGCCAGGTCGCGTGCGGTGTCGGCGTTGCGGGAGCTGGTCGACACCGACGCGTTCGGTGGGCTGCTCGTGCAGTTCGCACTGTTCAACATGGCGACCCCGGTCGGCAACGATGCGCCGGACCGGTGGGACATGCACGGCACCATCGCGCCGTGGCGGCCGCAGGACATGCGCACGTATCCTGCCGGTCGGTTGCTGACTGGTCGGGAGTTGCTCCGCGAGGGTCGGGATACCCCGCTGCACAACCTCACCGTCGAGGTCCGCGAAGCGCGCGTGACGGCCAACATGATCACGGCCGTGCCGGTCGTGAGCCGGGCCGCCACCAGGTCCCCCACATCGAGCCGGGGTCCAACACACCAGCTCGGTCCACGGCTCGATGTGGGAGACCTGGAACTGCGCACCAGCTCCGGCCGGCTGCTCGGCGTCTTCCCGCGGGTGGTCTACCTGGGTGCAGCTTTCCGGCTCAGCAGTGGTGTGTTGTCGACATCACGAATCGACGGGCGCCGCGACGACCCGGATGAGCCGCTGCAGCTGCAGGCATCCGACGGGACCGTGCTGCTCACCGAGGAAGAGATCACAGTCCAGTCCGACCAGGCCAGCCTGTTCCTGGATCATCCGAACACGGCGACCGGGCAGGACTTCGCCGTTGACGTCATGGTGCGATCGTTTGTCCGTGGGAATCCTGCGAAGCTCGACCGGATCGAGGTCCACCAGTTCTTCAACCCACGCGGCCTGCCACTGGACTCTCGAGCGAACGCGCCGGATGCCCGGTCCACCGACATCGCCATCGCCGAGTTCGCCACCGCAACCCAGCCGGGCGAACCGAAGGAGTACGGGACCAGGTGCACGCTGTCCACCGACGGCGCCGGGCACGGGCGGCTGGCCATCCGGGGAGCCAGCGCCGGGGCGACCCAGGTCCTGCTGCTGCCGGCGGGCACCCCCCTGCCCTGCGATCCGGGAACCGCCGGCTCGGCTGCGCTGGCCTACGACAACGACGACCGGCTCGGATACTGGTCGTCGGCTGGTGTCCTGTCCGTTCGGGTGCTACCGGATACCTGGCATCTGGACTACATCCCTCCCGAGCAAATCACCTTCGATCTGGTGTACCGCGAGGTTTTCGCCTACCACGAGCTGATGTACTCGTTCATGAAGAACGAGATCATGAGCCTTGCGGATATTTCCAGGGTCACCACACACGCACGATTGATCTGGCTGATGTGCGATCCGCAGAACAAGGACAAGACCTACTACATGCCCTCGACCCGCGATATGACCGGACCGCAGGCGAACCTGCTGCTGCGGTTCATGCAGGCCACCGAAGGCGCCCGGCAGACGCCACCGTCGCTCGCCACTGAGAAGTGCACCACCTGCTCGATCAAGACTCGCGACGAGCTTTACCGGGCGCTGCGCCAGGCAGCCACCATCGAGCTCGCGGTGATGCTGCAGTACCTCTTCGCGTTGTGGTCCATCCCGACGTACTCGGCGGGCGCCACATATGTCGAACGCGGCGAGTGGACCTCGAGGCAATTGCGGCTGATGTGCGGTGACGGTCCCCACGTTCTCAACGGCGGAATGCGCGGTGATCTGCAGAACGTCGCCAGGGAAGAGATGATTCACTTCCTGGTCATCAACAACATCATCATGGCCACTGGCCAGCCGTTCCATCTCCCGAACATCGATTTCGGTACGGTGAACAGTCAACTACCGGTGCCCCTGGATTTCTGTTTGGAAGCATTCGGGCGGGGAAGCCTGCAGCGATTCATTGCGTTCGAGCACCCGTACGGTCTTGTCCGCGACATCTCGGGAAACGATTCCGTCGCAGCCACGAAATCCTCACCATCGTACCCGTACGGCTCGCTGAGCGAGTTGTACGCAGCTATCCGCGAGGCCATCCAGCGGATCCCCGAGGTGATCATCGTCGAGCCTGGCCGGGGCGGCGGCGAGCATCACCTGTTCATGCGCGAATCGCTCAACGTGACCCACCCGGACTATCAATTGGAGGTCGACGACGTCACCAGTGCCGTGTTCGCGATCGACTTCGTCACTGAACACGGGGAAGGCAATGTGCTCGAGTCGGTGCTGCCGGGCGAGGAATCGCATTTCGACACATTCCTGCGGATCTCCGAGCTGCTCACCTCCGAGTACACCACCGGGCCCGGTGGCCGCCGGATGCCGTGGCACCCCGCCTATCCCGTGATGCGTAACCCGACGCTGCATGCCGGGAACTCGGCCAGCGACCTGGTCACCAACCAGGAGGCCCGGGCGGCAATGGAACTGTTCAACCGCTCGTACGCCGTAACTATGCAGCTCATGGTCCAGCACTTCGGCCACATTCCAGACAAGAGTCTGCGCCGATCCAGGCTGATGAACTCGGCTATAGACCTGATGACCGGCGTCCTGCGACCCCTCGGTGAACATATTGTCACGCTGCCATCCGGTCGCCCCGGCCGAACGGCTGGACCATCATTCGAGATGGACCGGGAAGTGCCGTTCAGCACTCGTCCCGATGTCGCGAAAAAATGGTTTTGGACGATGTTCGCAGAGCTTTCCGTGGACGCTGAGAAGGTGACTGGATTAACCGGGACGGTGCCCCAGTTACTGCGTTGCTTAGCCGAGGAGTTCCGGAGCATGGACCCCTGGGAGCTGTGATGACAGGGAGCGGACTGACATGTCAGAGCTAGCTGCAGAGGAATTTTACTCGCTGATCCTCGACAACATCGAGGATCCGTACCCGATCTACCGACGATTCCGTGAGGCCGATGGCCTGCACCGTGTCCTGCGGCCCGGAACCGGCCGGGAGCCCGAGTGGCTGGTGCTGCGCTACGTTGACGCGGCGACGGTGCTGACCGGACGTGGCTTCGGCCGGAGTGCTGCGGTCGCCGGAGCCACCCCCGCATCGGTCTCGGCAGCGCTCGCGCAGGGCAAGCCCGTCCTCAGCGCGCTCATCGACAACTGGCTGGTCTTCATGGACCCGCCACGGCATACCGCAGTCCGCGCGGTAGTAGCCGACTGCCTGGCGAAACGGATGAGCGCGGGGTTACGCAAGCAGGCCCAGGACATCGTCGAGGAGCTGGTGGCCGGGCTCGCGGCCCAGCCGCGAATCGAACTGGTGGGCGAATATGCTGCGGTGGTTCCGATGCTGGTGATCCTTGAGGCGCTCGGTGTGCCGCGATCGGAATGGAAGTGGATGTGTAGCCAGACAGCAGCGCTGCAGGAGGGCAGTAGTTTCCGGCCCGGCAACCGTGAACGGCGGCTCGCCATCGCCGAAGAGGCGGCGCGAGCATTGGACGAGTATTTCCGCAAGACCCTGTCTGCACGCCGCAAGGCACCGCGGGACGACCTCATGTCCATCCTCGTCACGGCAGAGTGGGACGGCTCTGCGGGTACCGACGAACTTCTGGTCGGTACGTGCGTGCATGTCCTCGCCTCGGGAAACGAGACGGTGCGAAACGCACTGTCCAAGGCCGTGTTACTGCTCCTGCGGCACTCGAACGTGCTGGACCGGCTCCTCGACCAGCCCGAGCTGGTGCCAACGGTGGTCGACGAGCTGATCCGGTTCGACCCGCCCGCGCAGATGGCCACCAGGTGGGCCTACCGCGACGAACACGTAGGCGGCCACGACATCCGCAGTGGGGACAAGGTCACGGTCGTCCTCGGCTCGGCCAACCGCGATCCCGCACGGTTCGCCGCCCCGGACACCATCCGGCTCGACCGGCACAACCGCCAGCACAGTGGCTTCGGCATGGGTATCCACTACTGTCTCGGCTCAGCGCTCGGCCGTATGGAAGCCGAGATCGGCCTCGGTGCGATGCTCACGCTGCTCCCGGGCCTCCGCGTGGACAGCGATCCCGTGCCTTACGGCAAGGACCTCATCTTCCACGGCCCGCAGGAGCTACAGCTCATCCAATCGTGAGCTCATCCAATCGTGAGCTCATCCAATCGTGACAATGCGGTACACACTACTGAAGCGCTGAACACGTCAGCCGCTGAGTTGCGCGAGATACTCGTAGCAACTCGGAAGTGCCTTAATCATGCGGCGGCTCTCCGCGTGCAGCCTGGCGAACTCCGCACTGGCCGCGGATGGATCGATGTGGGTCAGAGCAGGACGGGGCCGGATCGGACGGTTACCCAACCCCAGCAAGATCGTGTTCCACGAATACGATTCAAACCCATGGTAATAAGGGTAGATCGTGTCTTCGTCCCACAGATAAGATTTCACCTGCTTTAGTCTCTCCTCGAAGCCGTCCGGGGTCTTTCTGACCTTCGCTGCTTTCCAGTACTGATTGTCGTCCCGGCCCGCAGCGTGATAGTGCAGGACGAGGAATTCCTTCACCCCGTCCACCGCGTGGGCGATTCGGGTGTTGTAGCCGCGGACGAGCTCGAGATCCCACCGCTGGTCTGGAAAATGCTTGACCAGTTGCTCGATTCCGTGCTGGATGAAGAAGATTCCGGTGGATTCCAGCGGTTCTACGAAGGCGCTGGACAATCCGATCGCGACACAGTTCTTCACCCAGGAGTTCCGGCTACGACCGACCCGCATGGCGATGTGGTTGACATCGAGGTCGTCGCGTCTGGGTGCGACGTGATCGCGAAGGGTTTGCTCCGCCTGTTCTGGCGAACAGAACTCGTCGGAATAGACGTAACCGTTACCGTCGCGATGCAACAGCGGGATAGTCCACAACCAGCCGGCCTCCATAGCGGTGGCCGTCGTGTACGGATTCATTTGAGCGGGGTCCTCGCGCGGCACCCGAATCGCTACGGCCCGGTTGTTCGGCAGCATGTCCTGAAAGGAAAAGAAAGGCTCACGGAGCACCTTGTTGATCAGTTCCGCCCGGGAACCGGTGCAGTCGACGAACAAATCTGCTGCCAGACTTCCATTGTCACGAGTAACGACGTGGGTGATCCAGCCTCGTTGATCCTGTGCCGTGTGCATCACGTCGTCTACTACATGGCGCACACCGCGATCGACGCTGTAGCGCGCCAAGAACTGGGCGACCTTGTCGGCGTCGAAATGGTAAGCATAGGGGAACTGCGCCCGCTGTTCCGCGAGCGTCGATCGACCAAGGGAGCCGTCTAGCCTCCCGGCGAACAGGCGCCCGTCAAGGAGGCGTGGTGACCGTTTGGCCTCGCACAGTGCCGCTGTGATGAAGCACTCGCGGTCGAACGGTTCCGCGTGGTTGCCGATCCTGAGCCACCATTCGGCCACCGAAAACCCGTCGACATCCCGCAGCCGTTCGAACGGATGATAGAAGTGGCTTCCTGGTTTGTCCCAGTTCTCGAACCGGATTCCCAGCTTGTAGCCACCCTCACACTTCGGTAGCCACTCCGCCTCATCAAGGCCGAGGTAATCGAAGAAATGGCGAATCGTGCTGAAGGTGGCCTCGCCGACGCCGATGCGGCCCACGGTGGCGGACTCTACCAACGTAACGTCGAGTCGATCACCGAAAGCCGCCTTCAGATAGGCGGCCGTCATCCAACCCGCTGTACCGCCACCCACAATAGCAACGGATCTAATCATTGTGAACCCGCTTACCTCATCAGCTCCGGCAGTTCCATATCCCGTCGCGTCCATATCCCGTCGCGCGACATGACTGTCCGGACGAACCAGCACATGCCAGCCAGCCTTGTGAATCGGTCGGCGAGACGTCCGTACGTCCAGTCTCGTCAGTGGCACCGGGCCGCCACATCCCTCGTGTTGACGGCTGTGCACACGCTTCGACGGAGCTGGCCACCTCGGCGATCCGCTCGGCGACCGCCAACCTACGCAAGTGAGCGGGTTTCGGAGATCGGTTCGCGTAACGTCTACCGCTCGGCGGACGGTGAATCCTAGGCTTTGGCCGACCGGCAGTTCCGATCGACAGGATTATTATTTGCGACCGAAGCGGCACTTTGCGTCTGGTTTAGAATTCACTGACCCGACAATAGTGTAGCATATTTATTTATGTGCATGTCCAAATTGGCTGTTAGTGGCGTGACAAGTTCCGTAAAATGGGGATGGGCGGTGGATCGAGTCGGGTGAGCAGCGGGATGTCGTCAGGGTGCCTGGTGGCGGTGCAGGTGGTCGGCGAGGACCATCTGGTGGAAGTTGGACCGCCGCCGCGCGGGTACGGCCGGTGAGCCGGACGCCAGGAGCTGGGCTCTGGCCGTAAGGCCAGGGCTCGGCTGCACTGCGTCGTGGCAGCGGCATGTCGCCCGCTTACGTCTCGCTTACGCTTCAGTTGCGTTCCAGTTTTATGCTGGAACCTGGAAACTACGTGCGCACGGGGTGCAACTGATGACGCGGACGTCCGGTGTCGAACGTGACTTGGCCGAACCGCCATTTTCGCTCGCTGGACGCATTTCTCGACCGTCCAGCGGTGTCCGGTGACCTGGGCAGTGTGGTCAAGGTCGTGGCGTGCGGGGGCGGAGGACCGAATGGGCATGATTCCATCAAGTGGCTTGGAGAGCCTGAGAGGAAGGGGTCGGTCAGCGCGCCCATTGCGCGGTCGAAAAAACCAGATAAAGCATATAGATACGGCACTCCGGAATGCGGCGGACGCCCGGCAGGGAAAGATCCTTCTGATGGAGGGCGCACCGGGAGCTGGCAAGACGCGCCTGCTCGTCGAGGCGATCGACATAGCGATCGGCAACGGTTTCTCGGTCGTCAATGGAGTCTCGGATTTTTCCGGTTCCGAAAATTGCCTTGCGCTAAGCCTCCCTCCCGTGCGGCTGTCGAGGCCGGGCACATCCGAGAACGGCTGTCGTGCGATGGCCGTCACGTTTCCGCTCAAGGAGGTCAGGACTTGGCTGTTGGGGGTGCTTAAACATGGACCAGTTCTGGTCGCACTCGACGATCTGCACCGGGCTGACGCGAATGCACTGCTGGCTCTGTGTGAGCTCATCACGAATCTGAGCGCCTGCCCAATCGTCTGGATAATGGTATTTAGCTCGGAACGGGACAGCATTTCTCGTGAGCAAGCGGAAATCCACCTCACGAGGCTCAATGCGGAACGGATTCAGGAACTGGATCCACTCTCCGGCGACGCGGTGACCCAGCTCGTGACCGACTGCCTCGGTGCAATTCCCGATCCGGTCGTCGTCGCACTAGCCGAAGGCGTCAGTAGCATGCCCCGCGCGGTGATCGAGCTGGTGCATGGCCTGGCTCAGGACGGCGACCTGCGGATCGTGGACGGCACCGCGCATCTGAAGCCCGCATCTTCCACAGGTATGTCCAATGCGGGAGGCATGAAGGTCCCCGGGCGCTTCGTCGCGACGGTCCACCGGAGTCTTCAGGTGCTCGCGCCGTTCACCAAGAAAGTGTTGAAGCTGGCGGCTGTGCTGGGAACATCCTTCACCCCGAAGGACTTGTCGAGGATGCTCGACGAGTCACCGGTCAGTTTGTTGACCGCGTTGGACGAGGCGCTCGCGTGCGGGCTTGTGATCTGCCGGTCCGATGACTTCGCCTTCCGCAGCGAGCCGGTCTGGCGGGTAGTGCTCGATTCCGTCCCGCTACCCGTACGTGTGCTGCTCCACCGGCAAGCAGCGACGATGCTGCTCTCCCAGCCCGACGGCATGGAGGCCGCGGCCTTGCACCTGGTGCATGGCGCGCAGCACGGAGACGCGGAGGCGGTGCAGATCATCTCCCAAGCAGCCGAGCATCTGGTGATCTCCGCCCCGTTGACTGCGGCATCGCTGGCCACTCGTGGGATGGAGTTGCTCGACTCCGGACAGCCCGAGTGGGTTCTGCTAGCCGCGACTGCGGTCGAGGCGTTCGTCCGGGCGGGCAGGATAGGCCGGGCAGTTGGCGTAGCCGAGGACACCATCAAAGAGGTTGTCGAACTCGAGCGCCAGACGTCGGGCGTGCGCGCTGAGGCCGTCGCTTCGCTGCACGCCTGGATGTCGGTCGCGCTGCTGTTAAAAGGCAAGGCATGCCAGGCGGTGGGGGCTGCGCACAACGCGCTGGCCGTGCCGGAGGGTGAGTCCAAGCATTGTGAGCGGGCCGAGATCTCCCGCCTTGCCTCCTATTGCCTGACCGACGACAGCGCCGCAGTCCGCCGTGCCGATGAGATCCTCGGTACATCAGACCGTCAACCTTGTGCCGTGAAGGCTTGTGCCCTGGCTGTCCGCGCCTGGGACCAGTGGCGCGGTGGGCGGATAGACAGGGCGATCTCGATTCTGCACGATTCGATCGAGCTCAACTGCGCTACCACGGGCGTGCAATTGCTCGACCCGCGGTGGATTCTGGCCTCGATATACACCAAGATCGGCGAGCTGGAGGAGGCGATAGCGGTCATCCGTGCTTCCCGTGCCGTTGAGGAAACCTCGGGCACGAAATCTTCGGCCGCCGTCCCCGCAATCCTTCGGGCCTCGGTGCATCTGATGAAGGGCCGGCTCGACGACGCCGATGAGGAAGCGAAGTCCAGTATCGCGGCGATGACTGATGGGTGTATTCCGATGCTCGCACCGCAGGCCTGGGGAGTGCTGACGCTCGTCGCGCTGCGCCGGGGAGATCTCACCCAGGCCAAGGAGCATCTGCGTGCAATTGAGGAGCGTTTTCCCAGGAATTCGTCCCGCCCATGGTGGGCGATGCGCTTCCTGCTCAACGCGCAGCTGGCCGAAGCGAAGGGCGGTCCCTGCGCGGCGATGGAGATTCTGGAAGAGGTCCTGGTCACCGCCGGGGCGCGCCGGGAGCTTATCCTGGAGGATCCGACCGCGGCGGCCTGGTGCGTACGCTCTGCGCTTGCGGCCGATATGCGCGATGTCGCCGGAATGGTGGTCGACACCGTGGAAAGCCTCCGGGCGCATAACCGGAACCTGCCCGCGGTGTGCGCCGGAGCGATGCACGCCCGCGCCTTGTGGGGCCGCGACGCCGACGCTCTGGCGCACGTGACCCAGCTGTACCGGGATCCGTGGGCACGGGCGTCGACGTTCGAGGACCGCGCCATACAACTGCTCGCTCGCGGCGACCGGGACACCGGGATAGGCGACCTGGAACGGGCGATGGGCGGCTACAACACGCTGGGCAGTGAGCGGGATGCCGCGCGGGTCAGGCGCCGACTACGTCGCCTCGGCGTCCGGCGGCGTCACTGGGCTCACGTCACCCGTCCGATCTCCGGTTGGGACAGTCTCACCAAGACAGAACGGAAAGTGGCGGAGCAGGTCGCCAGCGGGCTGACCAACCGGCAGGTGGCGAGCCAGATGTTCGTCTCCCCACACACCGTAGGATTCCACCTCCGGCAGATCTACCGCAAACTGGAAATCCGCTCCCGCATCGACCTGGTCCGTTACAAGTCTTAGCTCACGTTGGCTCCTTGGTTGCCGCCTCGAAGGCGGTCCACCAGGTCCTGAGCGTTGTCGGGCAGGTCCAGGCCGCGCCACGCGACATGACCGTCCGGACGGACCAGCACGTGTGGACGTCCGTAGAGCCGCGCGACATCGTCTCGGCGGACCTCCGTCACCGTCAGCGGGACCGCGCGAGCCGTGAAGGCCTGCTGGAACCGCTCCGTGTGCGGGGATGGCTGGAAGGACAACAGCACGAAACCTGAGCCGAACAAATCCACAGTCGACATCCCTGGGCGCAGCCACGCGTGTGGCGCCCGCCCACCGGGAAGCGCACTGGAGGACCAGGTCTCGGTGTCCGCC
>JBOHHF010000572.1:0-20396 GCA_050700495.1 Pseudonocardiaceae bacterium | reverse complement strand
TTCCAGGAGCGATGACTGACTGGCTGAGCGAGGTGGCCGCCGAGAACGGCGTCCACCTCGTCGCCGGCATCCTCGAACGCGACTCCGATTCCGTGTACAGCACGGCGGTGCTCATCGGCAACACCGGAAACCTCATCACGACGTACCGTCGCATGGCCATCTATGATTTGGAGAGCTACTTCCTCACCCCAGGATCGCAGTACTCGTGGATTGACACGCAGATCGGACGCATAGGGCTCGTTGTCGGCTACGACATTCAGTTCCCCGAGGTGCTCCGGGCCCTGTTCGCCGCCGGCGTGGAAATCCTCGTCTGCCCGTCCCTGCTGTTACGGCCGTTCGCAGATTCCATCCGACAGATGATTCTGGCGCGCGCCGCTGAGAACTGTTGTTTCATCCTGTACTGCAGCGCGACCGGGGAGAACACCCTGGCCGGCCTGACGTACATGGGTGGCAGCGTCGTCGCACAGAGCCCGGTCGGCGTTCGCGCCTATTCCAACGAGTTCCGCCGCCAACCCTCGACACTGGCCGAGCTCGATCGCGACGAGGATCTCGTCGTGGCCGACCTCGCCCTCGGAGATCTTCGACGACTGCATGCAGCCAACCCCCTCGTCAAGGATTTCCGACGCTCTCATCTCTGCGAGGTCCTCATCAACGCCCATCCAGGAGCGCTACATGGCACCGAAGAATCGTCCTCGAATTGCGCTCGTGCAGTCCCATTGGCGTGAGCATCCCAACGACAGCCTGAAGCAAGTACTCGGAATGCTCGAGGAGATCGACGACACCGACTTCGTCGTGCTCCCGGAGTTCTTCCTCGGCCCACCCTACTATTTTCCGGGCAGAGAGATGTTCAAGGGACTAATCGATCAGCCCGTGCCGGGACCCGCAATCAACGAGATCGCCAAGATTGCGCGCGCCAAGGGTTTCTGGATCCTGTGCGGAACAATCGTCGAACGAGAGATAGGAGCTGGAGGCGAGAACTACTACAACACGGCCGTCCTGATCGATGACCATGGCGAGATCGTCGGCAAGGCACGGAAGATCCACAGATTCGCCGCGGAGATGTTGACAGTGACACCAGGAACCGATCAGCTGCTTGTCGACACACCGTTCGGTCGGGTCGGCGTGTGCGTATGTTCAGACTTCTGGCTCGTGGAGATGCCTCGCATGCTCGCGCTGCGCGGCGCGGAAATTATCGTGGTCCCGGGTGCGGCGTTGGTCGGCAACCTGCCAATCACTCGACCATGCATCCAGGCGAATTCGTCCTTCAACGTCTGTTACACTTTGCTGGCAGGCGCGGTCGGGTCCGTCACCGGAGAACGCGCCGGTCGCCAGGTTTCTATTGCGGTCGGCGGCTATACGACCGCGGCAGGACCGGAGAACATCATCGGTACGCTGGAGGACGAAGAGAAGGTTCTCTACTGCGAGCTCGACATGGACTATCTGCGGCGGATGAGGGAAGTCGATCTGTCGTTCACGCGGAGCCTCTACTGGTGTCTGCACGGTCGCTTGCCTGAGCTGTATGGCGATATTAGCCAGGCATACGTGGGCAGCGACGATCTCGAATCATTGATCACGAACTACCTGACCAAGAGATGAACTATGCTATTCGACCAGAAATCAGTCATTCCCGACCCGGCGGGACAAGATGAGTACGTGGCAACTGTTCTCGCCTATTTGAACGATGCCATTCGCCAGACACCGCAGGAGATCCTCGACCAAGTCCTCGGTCGTCACTGCGACGTCCGGACGTTAGGCGTGGTCGGGCTGCACCACGTGGCGGTGTACATCGGCGACTACGAGAGCGAGGAGCAGTTCGCGAGCCTGCTCCACACGGTGCTCGATACGCCGGGCATCGAGAACGTGGCGACCGGGCCCTCGCATATTGCCCCGAGGTTCTACGGCACACCTGGCCACTGGGTCAACTTCCGTTTCGGTGGCAACGAGTACGAATTGTTCACCTGCCGTCAGTACGGAACCTGGACTACGCTGCCGGAGCGCGAGAAGGCGACACTGATGTCGCACGCGGGACTGGCGATCGACACAGCCGCTCGGGTGAAGCCAACCCTCGACTATCTCGCGGCGACCATCCCTGACGTGGAATTGTTGGCTTTTGCCCCCGCCGACGATCTTGGTCACACCTACGGACACCTATTGAACACACGGACGAACCGGGTTGTCGAGCTCGTCTACAGTGCTGCGGAGGATTGACATGGCCGATATCACGATCCGGCTGGCCGAAAATACACCCGGTCCGTTCTTCGTCGATGCGGAATGCATTGACTGTGATACCTGCCGTTGCATCGCGTCGGACTTCTTCGAGCGGAATGACGAGAAGGGTTATTCGTATGTCAGCCGCCAGCCGGAGAACGAGGACGACGAGGAAATCGTCTTCCAGGCGATGGACTGCTGTCCACAGGACGCGATCGGGCACGTCGAGTGAGCCCCCTCTGCGATAGCCGTCCGGTTCGCGTCCTGGGAGTCAGCGCCAGCTGCCGTTCCGGATCGGCCACGACGGCGGCGGTACGGATCGTTCTCGACGCGGCGAAGGACTGCGGAGCCGAGGTCAATCATCTCGAATTGAGCATCTTGGATCTACCGTTCTGCAATGGCGACAAGTCCGAACCATGGCCGACCCGCCCGGGGGTGCGCACGCTACGCGAGGCCATGCGCACCGCGGACGCCGCCGTGCTCGCAACTCCGGAGTACCACGGAGGAATGAGCGGGATGCTGAAGAACGCTCTGGACCTGCTGGACTTCGAGCACACCGAAGGCAAGGTGTTCGCGGGGATCAGTGCTCTCGGCGGGCGGCCCAACAGCAACGCGCTGAATGATCTCCGGAACGTCGCGCGGTGGCTACGGGCCTGGATGCTCGTGGACCAAGTCGCGATCCCGGCCGGAAGGACGGCATTCGTGGCCGGGCACCCTCGAGATCCCGACGTGCTCCAGCGGCTGACCGATCTGGCAGCCAGCCTCGTCCGGCACACGGCTCTCCTTCGCGGTCTTGATCCGGCTCCGGCGCGACCCGGCAGCTTGTTCAGAACTGCAAAGTGTGGAGTTGATGATCTTGCTATCGTCGAGGCCGCCATGCACACCCCACCGAGTGCCCGGAGGGCGGGACGAACCGCGTGACGACAGCACAGGGCGGCCAGGACTGGCGGCTTGTCGGCCCTCGCGCTACGCGAGTGCTGTGCCTACGCCACACCGGCCCTTACAGCCGGCGCCTCGATACCTGGCGCGAGCTCACCGCGATGGTGTTCGAACAGGGGCTCTCGGGACCCGGCACCCGCGCGATCGGGATCCTCCACGACGACCCGATGCTCGTGCCCGGCGATCGCGCCCGCTACGACGTCTGCCTCTCGCTGTCCACTGAGAGCCCACTCACGTGGCCGACGATCGAGAAGCTCTGCAGCACTGATGGCGTGCGGCTCGAGACCGTGATGGGAGACGGCCCGATGCTCCGCTTGACGACCCCGTGGAGCCCAGGTGAATTGCTTCCGCCTCATCTCTTCGCTCGGCCGCCGGTGTTCGAGGTGTACCGACGTAGCCCGGTCTTCTTGCAGCCCTTCGCACCACCCGTCGAGTACCTGCTGCTACTGCAGCGTCAGTCCTCGCGGTCGGCCAATGGCCAGCACGCTTCGACATCGATCCGGGGGTCGTTCGGATGAGCACCGCGGCGATCGACTGGGACGCCACCTATCGCAGTGGCCGGCACCTCCGCTACTGGGAGCTGAGCCGTCCGTCGCCCGAGTTGGTCGGCTTCGTCGGGGGATGGCTCGCGTCGCAGCCAGCGGCGCACCGCCGGGTCCTCGACCTCGGCTGCGGATCCGGGCAGGACTCCGTCTTCCTCGCGCAGCACGGCTGCATCACGAGCGCCATCGACATCAGCACCGAGGCCGTTGCACTCACCCGGGACCACGCGAAGGAACACGGAGTGGAAGTCGACGTCGAGGTGGGCGACGCGCTCGCGCTACCCTATCCGGATCGCACGTTCGACCTGGTCACCGACCGGGGTTGCTTCCATCACGTGGAACGAGAGCAACGGCGTCGCTACGCGGTCGAGGTCGCTCGGGTGCTCAAGCCCGGTGGCCTGCTCCACCTTCGGGGCTGCTGCGTTCCTCGGTTCCCATTCGTGCCGATGCCCGAGGATGAGGTGCGCGCGACATTTGGCGCGCCGGACTTCGATGTGCTTCTCGTGACGCCCCTCGACCTCGTCACCGACCAGAACGTGATAGCGGGCAATGCCTGCACCATCGCCCGCCACTGACGACTGAAGCCTGATGCCGACAGGATGAATGGACGGACGAGCTATGGCCCATGCAGCCCCTCGGCGGCGACCCAGCCCCTGGGTCGTACTGGGTGTGTTGTGCGTGGGCCAGTTCATGACGCTGCTCGACACGACCATCGTCAACATCGCACTGCCAGACCTGATCACGCAGCTGGACGCCAGTCTCGACGAAGCGCTGTGGGTCTACAGCGCGTATCTGCTCAGCTTCTCGACGCTGCTCATCACCGCCGGCCGCCTCGGTGACCTCTACGGTCCGCGGCGGGTGTACCTGATCGGACTCACCGTGTTCGTAGTCGCCTCAGCAATCTGCGGCCTGTCCCAGACCCCGGTGCAGCTGATCATGGCACGGGTGATCCAGGGCATCGGCGCGGCACTGCTCAGCCCCCAGATCCTCCCGATCATCACGATGGTGTTTCCGCCGTCGAAATGGGGGGCGGCGTTCGGGCTCACGGGCGCGCTGTCTGGCCTGGCCGTCCTTGCCGGCCCGACCTTGGGCGGGCTCGTGGTGACAGCGTTGGACTGGCGCTGGGTGTTCTTCCTCAACCTGCCCATCGGGGCGGTGGCGCTGCCGTTGGTGGTTCGGGTGGTCCACGACTACCGCCCCGGTATCCGGCACCGACTTCGGCTCGGCTCCGTCGCGCTGCTGACGGGCGGCCTGGCCGGCTTGACCTTCGCCCTGCTTGAAGGAGAGCGGTACGGATGGCCTGTCTGGATCCGGACGGTCATGGTTGCCGGTGTCGTTGCGATCATCGCCTTCGCCGCGACCCAATGGCGCGGCCGAGATCATGAGCCGCTGTTGCCCCCCGACTTGTTCACGTCGCGCAACTTCACCGTGATGACGGGGGTCGCCGCGGCGATGGGGTTTGCCATGTTCGGGGCATTCCTCCCGCTCACCATCTACCTGCAGTCCGTCCTGGGGATGTCGCCGATCGAGGCCGGACTCACTATCGCGGTCATGCCACTGGTGGCGGCTCTCGTGGCGAACAGCGCCGGACGGCTGTCCGACAGATTCGGCGGCAAGTACCTCCTGATGACAGGTCTGGCCACCTTCGCGACCGGGTTGTCCGCCGTGGCGCTGTCTGCCGGTGTCGACTCCGGCGCCCTCGCACTGGCGCCGGGCCTCGGCGTCGCCGGGCTGGGTATGGGACTGATCTTCGCTCCGCTCTACAGCGTCGCCATGGCGAGCGTGTCACCTCGGCTGTCAGGGGTGGCGTCAGGTGTGATCAGCACAAGCCAGGAGCTCGGCGGGCTACTCGCCGGCGCGGCGCTCGGCGCCGTCATGCAGTCGGTGCTCGCGACCGCGCTCACCAGCCAGGCGACGACCGCGGCCGAGCAGCTCCCCGAGGCTGCCCGCCCGGACTTCATCGAGTCGTTCAGGACCTTCGCGGCCGGCGCCATCAAGTACTCTAATGCCGGCCCACCCGCGAACGCAGGGCCAGGTAGCCAGCTTGCGACGCAGGTATTCGATGCCGCATTCGTCCAGGCCATGCGACCGACCATGCTGCTCGCAGCGGCCGCCCTATTCGCCGCAACCTTAGGCTGCATCAAGATCAAAGATCGACGCAAGGAATTGACCAGGACCATGGACCGCGCCACCTGACGGGCACGCGGTCAGCCGCCTCATGCACACACCGCTGAATACTAGGAGAAGGGAATACCTACGCATGTCCGAGACGAATAATGGACGCCAGCCGCATACCGCAATGGCCATCTATCTGGTGCGCCCCGAACGCGTCGACGAGGTAGGCAATCGCCTCCGTGAACACTGGCCGCTCCTTCGGGAGAACCAGCTAGCCACCGGCACCCCCGCCGTCGTGTACTCCGGGCAAGATTCACATGGGTCGTTCTTCGTGGAGTTCGTCGAGTGGACAGACGCCGAGGCCACCGGCCGCGCCTTCCGCACCGACGCCATCAGTGTCATCTGGCAGGACCTCTACGCCTACACGGAGGCACGCGACGGGCGCCCCGCCGTCGAGTACCCGACCGTGACGAGGCTTGAATTCCCTGACGATCATGCGACGACAACCACCACCGATGCACCAAGCAGCGCCTACACCGCCATGGCGATCTACCAGGTTCGACCTGAAAAGGTCGAGGCCTTCACCGACCTCATGCGTCGTAATTGGCCGGCTCTGCGCAGCGCCGAACTAGTGACCGCACGGCCGCCGGTCGTCTATTCCGGCGAAGGCGACAACGGCCCGTTCTTCGTGGAGTTCGTGGAGTGGGTCGACGCCGACGCCCCGAGCAAGGCTTTCCGCGACGAGAACGTAAGCCCGATCTGGCAAGACCTCTATGCCTTCACCGAGGCGCGCAGCGGCCGCCCGGCAGTCGAATACCCCACGGTGGTTCGCCAGGACTGGTTCGCTACTCAAGGGCAGTGACGTCCGTGCTCAGCGACCCGCAGACCATGGCTACTGAGGAGCTTGCCGAAGAGCTCCGTCAGGCACTCCTCGCCCGACCGAATACCCACCGCGCAGAGGGAGAGAAGAAATATCTGAAGAGCGATCTGCGGCACATTGGCGTACCGGTACCAGACATGCGTCGAATAGTCGCTAAATTTTCTCAACAATACCGCGATCTCGACCGTGGCGAGCTGGCGAATATTGCCCGCGGGCTATGGGCGACGCCGGTCCACGAGTATCGCGTGACGACGGCGCTGCTACTCGACTCGTTCGTCGGCGCTCTGACGGCAGAGGAAGCAGCCCTCGTCGAGGAATTCGTCCGACAGAGCGCCACCTGGGCTCAGGTGGACGTACTCGCCGGAGTCGTCGCGAAGCTCCTGCTCAGTGACCCTGCCGTGGAATGGTCGTTGCGCGACTGGTGCGTCGACAACGAACTCTGGGTTCGGCGTTCCGGAATCCTCGGCTTCCGTATTGCACTGCACGGAACGCACCACTTCGAACGATACTTCCCGATCTTCTGCGAGGCGACCGATCCGCTCTTGACCGACAAGCGATTCTTCGTCCGCAAGGCAATCGGCTGGACATTGCGAGAGGCTGGAAAGAAACACCCGGACGAGATTTTCCGCTGGACCGAGAGGAGGATCGATCGAGTCTCAGGTGTGACGATTCGCGAGATTGTCCGGCACCTGCCGCCACAGCAGAGTTCAGTCCTGCTCGCGAAGTATCGGAGCAGATAAGGCAAAAAAGCGGCACAGGGCGGGTGCACTGCAAGGCTTGATACCCAACTCCCACGCGACCGTGCCGGCACTAGATCTGAGAAGCCGCTCTCAGCAGTAGCGCTCGGGAATGTCGCCGGAGACACTAGTGTTGCGTGAATGAAGTTTCTTTACGTTCCAACGGAAAATAGACGTCTACGACGAGATCGGCAGCGCTGCTGAGGGCCGGGCTGTTGTGATAGATCTCGTAGTAGGGTCCCTCAGTGGCTGGACCAATCATGCTGTTTTCGGCGAACACGCCCGACTCCAGGACTTCCCTGTATGCCGACGCAAGTCCTGAGTAATCACCCCGGTGTGTGGTTCGCCAGCACAGCATGCGCTGAAGACTCTCGATCCGAGTGACATACGTACGATCCGCACCTGGCTCAAGTGGCACCCGCGGAAGATAGTCTTTCACGATACTCAAGCATGCGTCGTATCTGACTCGGTCGGCGGGAGTATCTTCCGGGCTGTCGTAGGTTATTCCAATAGCATGAGTCATCGGACCGATGAGATGGTTGTCGGCGGCAATGCGACTGAGGTTATCCCAGGTGGGCCCGACCGCAGAGTACGAACCGAGGTGACGAAGGCACACCACGAGGTACGGGCCGAACTCCGCCATGTCAACGCGTCGTTCATCGTTGATGGCTAAAGTCGCACTAGCTTCCGGACTGATCTGATTTTCCGCGCTACGTGCGATTCGCGACGAATCGGTCGTACGGTGTGGTCGGTTTGAGGCGGACATCCTCAGCTCCTCCTTCGTACCATCGTCCAGAACTACAGACCTGAATTGCGTGCCCGTCAAGCAGGCTTCACCCTAGACTCCGGGAGCCGTGTTGTCGATTGACTACCACTTGGTGACGCGCACAAGGCGTGTCCATTCAGGGGTTGAGCTGTGATGTCACGCCGTTGTGGGTGTGGGGAGCCAGGGTTGACGGTGAGGGCATCGTGGATGGCGTCGATGGCGGGGATATCGAATCTGCAAGCTCCAGGTCCCAACAGGGCCTCGGTGGCGACCTGATCCATCGTGACCGCGCGCTTCAGCGGTGCCTCGAAGGTCAGCTCCTGCCCGCCGTTCGTGATCGTCAGCGGGAAGCCGGGCTGCGCCGGCACCGCTGTCCCACCGGGTGTTTCGTCGCTGAGGGCGGCCTGGTTCAAGCGCGCGCCGTGGCACAGCGAGCAGGTATCGCCCGTTTCGGGATCGTTGAATCGGCTGGAACTGCGATTCGGCTCCGAATAGCGGTACGGCCCTCCCCGTGGACAGCGATTCGGCCCCGAATAGCGGCTGCAGACAGCGATTCCACTCGGTGAAGTGCGGGGCTCATCGGCGCGAGGCCGCGGAGGTCAACCCGTAGAGTCGGGCGAACATGACCAGACTGCTGCGGCCGCTGAGGATCTCGTCGACCGCGGCGTGCTGGCCGACCAACCTGATACTGGCCCACATTATAATATGGCCGCACCGATCAATTCAGTACAGCGTACCGTATTATCTATGAAATGGCCTGAAGCTTAGGATTAGGATGAGAAAGTGGTGACTGTCCGCAGCGGTGGTGGTGACCCCGCGCGGAGCATGGCCCTGCTGTGGGGCCGCGATCAGCCGATGCGCAGCCGCGGTCCCAAGCCGGGCCTGACCGTGCGCGGCATCGTCCGGACCGCCATCGAGCTCGCCGACGCCGAAGGCCTGGACGCGCTGTCCATGCGCCGGGTCGCCGAGCGGCTCGGCGTGGGAACCATGTCGCTGTACACCTACGTGCCGGGCAAGGCCGAACTCATCGACGTCATGCTCGACACCATCCATCTCGAGACCACCCCTGAGACGTCCCACGAGACGTGGCGTGAGCAGCTCGAGGCCATCGCCCGGGAACAGTGGGCGCTCGCGCGCCGGCATCCGTGGATGCTCCACATCGCCACCACGCGGCCGCCGCTGGGCCCAGGGATCATCGCCAAGTACGAACGGGAGCTACGCGCTGTCGAAGGACTCGGCCTCGATGACCTGGAGATGGACTCGATCGTCACCCTCATCAACGGCTACGTCACCGGTGCCGCTCGCAGCGCGATCGACGCCTTCGACGTCGCGCGTAGCAGCGGCATGGACGACGCGGCCTGGTGGGCGGTAACCGGACCGTGGCTGGCCAAGGTCCTTGATTCCCAGCGCTATCCCGTGGCCACGCGGGTCGGCACGACGGCCGGCCAGTACCATCAAGGCGTCTCCGACCCCGAGCACGCCTTCGAGTTCGGGCTGCAACGCGTCCTGGACGGCATCGAGGTACTGGTCCACCAGCGCAGCGGATGAAGCCCTATCGGGGAGAGCCGGTCTCTTCTAAGCCCCCCGCCAGCGGTGTCGTTCGCCAGTTGTCCAGAAACGGCCGGAGACTCTCGGCGAGCATCGGGAGCTGGGGCACCAGGGCGAGGCAGGCGACGGCCGAGAGCATGCCTACGGATTCCATGACGCGCAGCAGCCGCTCGTCCAGGGGGCGCAGGCCCAGCTCCGCGGTGGCCGCGTCATACGCCGCCCGGACCTGCGGGCCGGCCAACGGGAGATCCCTCTCGACCGGGCCGAGGCTGACGTACTCGAAGTCGGAGCACAACTCGCCCTCGGGCGTGACGATGATGTTGTAGAAGGGCGCGTCGCCATGAATCGGCTGGACACCGGCTCCGGGGAACGCCGCCTCGAAGGCGGTCCGGGAGCGGACGACGGGTTCCAACACCGCCCACTCGCGTCGCGCGCGGTCGAAGTCTGCCGCCTCGAGGAGGTCCGGACGGCGCTCCAGCTGCGCGAGGCCATCGGCGACGAACGAGTCGAGCGGCACCAGAAACGGCAGCTCAGCGGGGTATTCACGCAGGGCGGCGTGCAGCTGCGCGATCATGGTGCCGCCCCGATCGGGGTCGAGATCTGTGTCGGGGACCTGCTCGACGAACTGCCAGAACGTCATCGAGAACCCGTCCCGACAGACCGGTTCTCGCGCCACCAGGGGGCTCGGCGGCACAACGGGGTGGCCGCGGTCGGCGAGCCAGCCTGCCACTGCGAGCTCGGCGCGCTGCTGCGCCGCCTGCGCGTCGGGGTCTGCGGCGAACATGCGCGGCAAGACCGTGGGTACCCGCACCACCACCGGCGCGGGCGACAAGTGCACGATGACGGAGAACAAGTCGTACAACACCCGCGGGTCGGTCACGGTGAGCCCAAGGTCGCGACCCGCCCCAGCCGCGGCGGCAACGGCCCGGTCCGTGCGGGCGGCCAGCTCGTCAGAGGTCAGCATCACCCGTCATCCTGGCACCCACCGAACGTCCCAGCGGACGCCACGCCCACCGCCGTGGACACTGGGTGCATGACGGACATCACCTCGGAGGCGCAGCTGCGGGAGTTGCTCGGCGAGCCGCTGCCGAGAACCGCCACCAAGGACCGGCCCACACTGGACGAGTACGACAAGCGGTGGCTGGCACGCTCGCCCTTCTGCCTGGTGGCCACCTCCGGGGCGGACGGCAGCTGCGACGTCTCACCCAAGGGCGACCCGCCCGGCTTCACCCTTGTGCTCGACGACACCACGATCGCCATCCCCGAACGACCCGGCAACCGGCGCGCCGACGGCTTCCGGAATATCCTGACCAATCCGCATGTCGGCTTGATCTACCTCGTCCCCGGGCGCGGCGACACCTTGCGAATCAACGGCCGGGCCCGTCTGGTGCGCGAGGCGCCGTTCTTCGATCAGATGGTGGTGAAGGGCCACCGGCCGCTGTTGGCGCTCGTCGTCGAGATCGATCAGGTCTTCTACCACTGCTCGAAGGCGTTCCTGCGCTCCGACCTGTGGCAGCCGGCAACGTGGGAGCCCAACGCGGTGCCCTCTCGCGCCCAGATCGTCCAGCACCTCGAACAACCCGGCGAGGCGCTGGAGGACCTGCAGCGCTACTACGGCCCCGCATACGCCACCGGTCTTTACCGGATGGGCTAACAGGCCGTCACAACTGCGCGCGGAGCCGAGCGGCGATCTCATCGAGGGCCTTGCGGGGTACTCGCCGCTGCCCGGAATCGAGGCGGAAGTAGTCCCCGACGTAGCGGGGGAACACGTGCAGGTGGACATGGAAGATCTCCTGACCCGCAGCCTCGCCGTCAGCGAGAAACAGGTTCACCCCGTCGCACCGCACACCGCTGCTCCGGACCGCGGCGGCCAGGCGCTGAGCGACCATGAACATCCGGCTACCGTCGGACTCGTCGAGGTCGGCGAGCCCAACACCGTGGGCCTTGGGGATGATCAGCACATGACCGGGGTTCACCGGGTTCAGGTCGCAGAAGGCGAGCAATCGGTCGTCCTGGTAGACGACGCTGGCGTCGGCAGTGCCGGCAACGATGCCGCAGAACACACAATCCATGCCCCCAAGCTTTGCGCACCATCGCCGATCTGAGGCACCGAGATGCCGGCCAGAGTGGTGTGGCGCCAGAATCATCGGCGTCCCACAACGGGATCCAGTCACGGAACGCCAGGGTGCTTGCGCTTGACCTGAACCGCACTTGAATTTCTATGGTCGGGGGATGAGCCGTTACCGGAGCCGAGCACAACGGCCTGGCCGGACAGATGCTGGGGTGGCTCGTCGCCGTCGGATCCGGCGCCTCGAGGAGGAGTAGCGAGTGGAGAACGTACCGACCCCGGGACGGACGACCCCGTCTCGTGCCGTCTTCGACGAGGCGTACACATCCCGCACCGCGCCGTGGGTGATCGGCGAACCGCAGCCGGCGATCGCCGCCCTGCAACGCAGCGGCTGGATCCGCGGAAGGGTGCTCGATCCCGGTTGCGGCACTGGGGAGCACACCATCCACCTCACTGCGCTTGGCTACGACGTCCGCGGCATCGACTCCTCGGAGCATGCGATCGAACAGGCCCGTGCCAACGCCGCCCAGCGCAACGTCGCAGCCCGCTTCGAGGTCGCCGATGCGCTGCAGCTGGGCCCTGATCCGAGCTACGACGACCCGACCTACGACACGGTCATCGACAGCGCGTTGTTTCACATCTTCGGCGCTGAAGACCGCGCCCGGTACGTGTGTAGTCTGCACCGCGCCTGCCACCCGGGCGCGCTGGTCCACGTACTCGCGCTGTCTGACACCGGGCCGGGCTTCGGACCTCAGGTCAGCGACACGGTGATCCGGGAGGCGTTCGGCGACGGGTGGGTCTTGGAGGACCTGCGATCAAGCCAGTATCGAGGTGTCATCGTCGACCCCAGCCACGCCACCACACTCGGCCGTCCGGTCGGCGACCTGGTTGACCTGCCCGCCTGGCTCGCCCGGGCACGCCGGATCTGACGGGCGCCAACCTTGCCAGCTCATTGCCGGGCGAACCTGTCGAGCGGGCGTGGGACGCCGACGTTGACCGAGATCACGCGGCCCGGCTCCGCACCGGCGCCGGAACCCGGCGAACCGGTCATGCCGCTCCTGCCGTCCCGACGATCTCGACGTCGTCGCAGTACAGCCGGTAGGCCGCGCTGTAGTCCATCACCCGGACCACCTCCATTATGAAGTTCTCGCCATAGCCAGCCCGGCGGAGCAGGTGAAAGCCCATCTCCAATACCGGAGGTGATCCCGCCAGCGGTGATCATCCGGCCGGCGTCGACGATGCGCGCTCGGCTGATCCGGCACCCCGGCGCAATGTCCGCGAGGCGGTCGATCGGCACCTTGCCCGGCGCCGTGGACTCCACCCGGTCAGGCTCCTTGCAGCTGGTAGCCGGCAGACCGTCGAGCAGACCCATCTGCCCGTAGATCCAGGAGCCGGTGCACACGCTGGTCAGCAGAGTTTGCTCCGGCTGGGCCCGGATGAACTCGTGCAGGCGCGCGTTGCGGATCTCCTGGCGCAGGCCGAAACCGCCGGGATGAGAAAGGTGTCCATCGCGGGCCGGTCGGCGAAGCTGTAGTTGGGCAGCACGGTGAACCCGGCTTGGGTCTGCACCGGACGCAGCGCGTCGGCGACCAGGAACGCCTCCAGCTCCGGGTCAAACCGACGGGCCACCGCGAATACCCGCGCGGCGCGGCGAAATCGACGATCTCGGCGTCCTTGCACACGTAGATCCCGAGCCGGAAGCCACTGGTCGCCATGCGCCACTCCTCGTTCGCGACGAGCCAGAAAACGATCGTTCTCCACACAGAGCCTACAGAACGACCGTTTTCCGTCAAGAGCCGCAAGAAGTATGCTGGCGGGTGATGATCCACCAGATTGCGGCGGCACCCGACTCGGCCATCGCGCAGCGCGTCCTGGACGCCGCGGAACGGCTCTTCTACTCCCAAGGCGTCCAAGCGGTTGGGATCGACGCGGTGGTCGCCGAGGCCGGCGTCGGAACCAAGACGCTCTACGCGCACTTCGGGTCCAAGGACGGGCTCGTCGAGGCTTACCTGCGGCGCCATGACCGACGGTGGCTGGCCTGGATGCAGCGGCGGGTGGACGCCGCCGACGGCGGCCGGGGACGGGTGCTGGCGGTGTTCGACGCGCTCGGTGAGTGGTTCACCGAACCGGGATTCAGCGGATGCGCGTTTATCAACATCGCCGGCGAGCTGGCCGGCAATCCGATGGCCCGGACCGTGGCTCGCGAGCACAAGCTGGCGTTGCGCGCGCTGCTACAGCGAGTCGCCGCCGGCGCGGGTGTGGCCGACCCCGGGACGCTCGCTGACCGGCTCATGCTCCTGGTCGAGGGAGCGATCGTCACCACGTACGTCGAGGAAGACAAATCGGCGGCGGCCCGAGCGCGCTCCGCAGCCGCCGCGCTGCTGGATCGCGAGCTCTGACGAGGCGGGCGAGTGTTGGCACACTGTGCCAACGGGTAAACACGGTCGGCTATTGATTCGGGGGCGGGATGAAGCGTGCCGCTACGGTGACTATCAGGTTGCTCGTCCTGCTGCTGATCGTCACCGGCTGCTCCGCCACGCCGGCCCCCGCAGTCGGTGGGCCGGCCGGCGACCGGCACGGCAGGATCGAGGTGCCGGGTCGACCGCAGGAGCCGCGCCCACCGTTCCCCTACCGCAGCGAGGACGTCGTCTACCGCAACGGTGAGGTCGATCTCGCCGGCACGCTGACGCTCCCCGAAGGCCCGGGGCCGTTCACCGCGCTTCTGCTCATCACCGGCAGCGGCCGGCAGGACCGCGACGAGACCGTGGCCGGGCACAAGCCGTTCCTGGTGCTCGCCGACGCGCTCACCCGGGCCGGGTACGCGGTGCTACGGGTGGACGACCGTGGCGTCGGTGGCTCCAGCGGCGACCTGGCGGGCGCCGACTACGACGAGCTGGTCGGCGACATTGTGGTCGGCGTCGAGTACTTGCGGTCCCGACCTGACGTCGAACGGGTCGGCCTGTTCGGGCACAGCGAGGGCGGCTACCTCGCGCCGCTGGCGGTCCAGCGTACCGCAGACATTGCGTTCGTCGTCTCGATGGCCGGCGCCGCAGTCCCCGGTGACCAGGTGCTGGAGCTGCAGGAACGCCTGGTGCTCGACGCATCCGGGCTGCCGCCGGACCAGATCGAAGCGCAGGTCGCCGCGGTCCGAAAGCTGATCGGGCTGCTGCGGGCAGAGGACTACATCGGGGCCAGGGCCCCGGCGCGCCACGTGCTGGCAGGCGAAGGCGTGCCGCCGGACCAGATCGACGCCAAGGTGCCCCATCTGGCCTCGCGGCACATCCGCGCGTTGGTCCTGCACGACCCGGCGCCCTCGCTCGACGCGCTCGCGGTGCCGGTGCTGGCCTTGTACGGCGGTAAGGACCTGCAGGTCCAGCCGACCAGAGCGTCCCGGCGCTGCGGGCGCGGCTGGCCGACAACCCGGACGTCACCGTCGAGATCTTCCCCGAGCTGAACCATCTGATGCAGCCGGCCACGAGCGGCGCACCGGCGGAGTACGCGACGATCGAGACCACGCTGGCGCCCGACGTGCTCGATCTGATCACTCGGTGGCTGAAGCAGCGCTACCCGGCGGGTTGATGCACCGGCAGCGCCCACGGTGCCGGGACCGAGCAGCGTCCAGATCGAGTGACTGGAAACTGCGCTCCGAGGGTGTCACCCCGCTGCGGGTCGCGATCAGCTCCTGGCCCGAGAGATACAAGAGCACCGACTCGACCGGTGGCGGCCAGCTCGGCGCGGTATGCCAAGCGCCGGCGTCGTCCGGGTACTCGACGATCCCGGGTGTGGCGGCCGGCGGGCCACCGCGCAGGTAGTGGTCGAACCAGTTGATGGCGAGCTGAGTGAAGTCCGCGCGCACGCCGCCGTGCCCCCACTGACCGAGCATGAACCGAGTGCGGTCTTTGCGCAGCAGCGTGTTCCAGTAGGGCTCAGCTGGAACACCGTCGCCACCGGACCGCCGGACTCGGGAAGGTGGACATCACCCCGCAAGGCCGTTCCGTCGGCCGCCCAGATTTCGAAGGGCACCACCCGCACCGGAACCGCGACCTGCGCGGCCGCGCCCGTCACCAGCGTCACCGTAGTGAGCGCTGCCACCAACAGGGTGACGCAGCGCGTGGTGAGCGCGTGCCGAACTCGCAACCAGCGGTCCCCGGCCGATCGACCATGGTCGCGCACGGTGTTTACTCCCAGCTGAGCAGACTCAGGGTGGGAAGACGAGTTCAGCTTCGGCCCGAAAGCGGCGCTCCGGCAGCAGCATCTCTGACTCCTTCCACGGCTTGGAGGACCTATGGCAGTTGCCGGCGAGCATCGAGCAGGTGGTGGCTGACCTCATGGACGGTGTGAACGGCTACCCAGCGCAGTGACCGCTCAGCTGGTCGCGGGTAGTTGTACATGAGGCTTCGGTCCCAGTCGTCAGGACTCAGGCGGCCAAGGACGTTGATAAACAGCTGTGCCGCGACGGTAAGCTGACGGGCCACGGCCTCGGGTTGCTGCTCTGCGTAGCCATCGTGGTCGACTCGCTCGTCGCGGCCCATGGGCTCGAACGGCGGTCGCTCCCTGCGCCGGGCGGTGAGCACACGCTCACGTTGCACCAACAACACGTCCCGCAGATGGCAGCCATACTCCAGCGGCGACCACTGGGTGGGCTCTCGTCTGGTCCGCACGGCGGCGCGGCCGTCGCAGAGCAAGGCGGCGAACTCGGCGACACCCGTGGCGATCGACGAAGCGGCATCCGGTGCCTTGGCCAGGTTGTACTCGAAGCCGCACTCTTCGCAGCCCATGCCGAGACCTTAGGCTCAGGGCAGAGGCGCGGTTCGCTCGGCTTGGCTACGACGTCCGCGGCATTATCCAGGGGTACAGCGTGCCCCTAACGATGAATGACGCGGCGAGGAGTGCTGATGAACGAACCGTGGTTCAGGGTGGGCCTGCGCGTCCCCGACGTGCCACGATGAGGTAACCGACGCTCTTGAGGCCACCAGGCAGAGCTGGTTCGGCACTCCGGCACGAGTTCCCAGCTGAGGACCCCCACGGGCACGATCAACGACAGCTACTGCGGCTGCGGCTGCGGCTGCGGGGAGTGCAGGTGCCCAGCGAGGCCATGCCGGCAAGCGTCCGCTCGCGCTCCTCGGACTGATGCGCCCGGCACACTGTGGTGAGTGCCGTTCGCGGCGTCCCTGCGCGTCCCTATCGTCAGCCGCCGACGCGCTGCTCGGCTTGCCGGCGGGCGAGTTCGGGGTTGAACAGCTCCAGCGCGCGCTGGGGCTCCAGGGCGGGCCCGATCGGCAACAGTCCCAGGATGGACTCTGGTGCCGGTGTGGTGACGTCGCCGAGTCCGAGTGCGCGAGCCACTTCTATCGTGGGCACGCCGTAGCGCAGCCCCTGGTCGGTCACCAGCCAGATCGCCCCGGTGTCGGGTCGCTGCCCCGGCACCACCCCGCGGACCAGGGCCCCCTTGGTCGGCTTGAGGAAGACGCTGTCGACCGTCTGACCGTTAGCTGCGCGGGGCACCTCGACCGGACTGTCGCCATCGTCGAGCGGCAGCCGGCCGCCTGAATCGATGGTGATCACCGGAGCCTGGTCCGGCGCCTGCCAGGTGAGGCAGACGATCGGACTCTCGGTGATCTTGACGACCTGCGGGATCCGGGCCGGGAAGCCGGTGAAGTCGAGCTGACCCGCTACCGGGGCCTCCGGCACCTGTGAGATGGCCTCCGGCGTGACATCCGTGAAGTCGGTGCTGGCGCTGCGGTGGTAGCGGATCAGGTCGGCCACCGCACGCTCCACCGGCTGCCTACCTTGCGGCAACAGCAGGAAATATGACTGCTCGATCGCCCCTTTCACCCGCACCACCTCGCCGACCTGCACACCGGGAAGGAAGGGCGAGGGTTTCCCGGGCGGGATGTCCGGCAGCGTGAGCGGGGGTCCCTCGGGGATCGCATTGAGCAGGCCGGTACTGACCGTACGCGGCACGACGTTGCCCAACCGGTAAAGGGTCCGGACCGCGGTGTCGCGCAGGTCGACCTGCCCCCGGCGGCCCTGCCACACCAGGTAGGTGGCCCCGGTGCTCTGCTCGGCGACGAGCAGAGCCTGGTCGTCGCCGAGTGGGCGACCCGGTGGTTGGCCCTCCCGGACCAGGACGGTGGTGGACAGCTGAGGCAGGGACTGAGCGGACGGTTGTTCTTGGGCGTCCGGCAGCCCCGGCCGGATCTTGGCTGTGTCACATACCGACCAGAGGCCCCGGATCAGGTTCTCCTGCACCGGCAGGGGTGGCGCGCCGGGAAGCCCGGTGGACGGTGCGCGGCCGATGTCTGCCAACGCGGCGTCGGCGACCCTCTTGATCTCCGTTGCCTCTCGGCCCGGTGAGATAGCCGCCAGCAGCAGGCGCGCCGAGGTCACATTGAGCACCGGGATGAGCCGTCGCGGGTTGTCCTGCACCACGAAGACTGTTTCGGACGGGCTGCCGATGACGATCTCATTGCCACTGACCTGGCTGGTCGGGCTGAACTGGCCGACCACGAAGAACGCCGCCAACCCCAACAGACCCAGGATCAGGCCGACCGCGGTAGCCCGCAGGTGCTGGCGCATCGGCTCGTGCAGCATCACCGCGTCCTTGCGGACCAGCGCCGACTCCATCCTCCGCAGCACGAAGCGGTAGGCCTGCACCTGCGACGTGGTGGTCGGATCCTTGGGCATCGGGTGCCTACCACTCTCCCCCTGGGCTGTACCGTGCCGCAGGATACGGAGGCCTAGACATGACCGGTGCACTGCCCGCCACGGTGATCGCCCGACGGCGCTCGACGGGCTCGCGCCTGGGCCCGTTGCCTGTGGTCAATCTGGTTTTGTTGGAGATCGGGCTTGCCATCGGTCTGGCGCTACTCGCCGTGGACACCGCCCTGTGGTGGGCAGCGCTCGGAATGCTGCTGATCGCAGCGCCACTGGCGCTCGGGCGATGGCGCGGCCGCTGGCTCGTGCTGTGGGTCCAGCTCACCGCGCGCTACCTGGCGCGCTCACCCGGCCCCCGGATCCTGAAGAGCGTAAGCGGCACCGGTTCGGAGCCGGTGGCAGCCTCCCCACCGCTGCCCTCCGAGAACGCGATCTTGGACTCCGACGATCCGCGGGTGGCCCTGCTTCGCCTCGTCGTGCCTGATCTGATCGTTGCACACGGTGCCGACCACCAGCGGAAACCGTTGGGCCTGATCTGGCACCAGGGCATGTGGACCGCGGTGCTGCAGGTGGACGCGCCGCCGTCACTGATCACTCCCGTCGGTGGCACGCCCAACCTGCCACTCGGTGCGCTCGCCCCGTGCCTGGAAGATCGCGGCGTAGTGCTGGACGCGATCCAGGTGATCTGGCACTGCTACCCGGGCAACGCCGCCCTGCCGTCGTCGTCGCCGGCGCTACGCTCCTATCTTGAGGTCTTGGGTCCGCTGCCGGCAGCCGCCCGTCGCACCACGTGGGTCGCGGTGCGATTGGACCCCCGCCGCTGCCTCGCCGCTGTGGCCGAACGCGGTGGCGGGGTGCTGGGCGCACACCGAGCACTGATCGGTGCACTTTCCCGAGTGCGTAGCGCACTGGAGTCCCAGGGCGTGTCCACCCGGCCGCTGGACGCCGATCAGGTGTTGCGTGCCGGAATCTCCGCTGCCGAGCTGTCCGCGGTGGCCGGCACCGGGCAGCAGGTGGCGCTGAGCGAAGGGTGGACGGCAGCCACCGCCGCCGGGGTGGGGCACGCCAGCTACGCGATCAGCGGCTGGCCGGTGAGGGGCGTTGCGCCCAACCTCACCGCGTTGACCGGGGTCCGCGCGCTGTCCACGACTGTCGCGCTGTCGCTGTCATCCGGTGCGGACGGTGCTGAGGTCGGGCTGCGGGGGCTGGTCCGCGTTAGCGCCCGCAATCGCACCGAACTCGAGGCGGCCGACGGCCGGCTGCAGGCCGTCTCCGAACGCCTCGGTGTGGCACTCACTTCGCTGCACGGTTTGCAGGTCGCCGGCCTCGCCGCGACGTTGCCGCTGGGGGTATCCGGATGAGGACCTTGGGTCATCCGGTGGGGACCCGGGCGGTCGCACCGGAGTTCCTGGTCACCACCGGTCTGCTCGACGCGGTCAGCCCCTCGGCTGACCGCGGGGGCATGGTCCTGGGCTCGGGCCCCCACGACGAACCGCTGAGTGTGTCGGTACTGCGCCCGGAGCCGACCCGGCTGGTTCTGGTCGGCGGTCTCTACCTGGCCCGTCAGGTCGCCCTGCGCGCGATGGCCACCGGCGCCTGGGTGGTGATCGCCACTGGCCGACCGGCCGCCTGGCAGCCACTCACGCGGGCGGCCGGCGAAGGCCCCGACGGACGTCCCGCCCCGCTGGTGCAGGTCCGCCGGCTCGCCCCAGTCGAGCTACCGCGAGCGTCGGAGGACGCGCCGCTGCTGGTCGTGCATGACGGTGGCGCCGTGCCCCAAGAGCTGTTTTCACCCCGCTCACCGTGGCAGACCACCCTGTACGTGCTGCCTTACCTGCACCCGCAGGCCGAGGGCACCGCCAACAACGCCAACCTCGTCCTGCTTCAACGACTACCGGACGGCCAGGCGCAGCTGGCCGCCCGGATGTGGCGGCTG
>JBOHHF010000571.1:0-8603 GCA_050700495.1 Pseudonocardiaceae bacterium | reverse complement strand
CTCACCCTCGTCCACGGTGAGCATGAACAGCGATACATGAGGTTCGCACTGTTCAACTTCCGCACCGGGGAACGGCTTTCCAAGCTGGAAATACGAGGAGGATCCCCCTGCTTCTATGCGCCCGGATAAACACTCACTACACACAATGGCTTGTTTACGAAGGCTGGGGGGGGAGAACAAGGACGACATCGAGTGTGACGGGCATCATGTGCATAGCTTAGCCCGTACAGTACCGCCAGGAACACGGAGCCATCACAAGGAAGTTTCAGGCGGTGTTACACCATCAGACGTAGGAGATGCCGCCGATCGGTGGATCGGCCACACCGTAAAGTGCATCCACATCCGACCTCGATGCCTGGATTCGAGCGATCGAGCGAAGGCGTTCCGCTGCATCTGGTCGACGAGCGAGGGGCAGCCTGTAAGCTCAGCGAGCGGTCGCGGGCGTCCCCGCAGAGCGATCACCTGGCCGACCTGACTCGTACGCTCCCCTTGGTGGGCCGCCTCCCAGTGCAGTCGGCGCTCACCCGTCGACGAACCCGCCATCGATTCACCCACATCTGGGGACAACTTTGTGGATAGGTGGGCGAAACTGTGTACTTCACCGGTCCGCCTCGCCACTGTCCACCGCAAGCCAGCACGGTCCACGGCCGCGCAGCGGGGCTGTGCACACCGCATCGCGCCGCCGGACCTGTGCAGACGTCGCCCGTCCACACTGCCCACAGGACTTATTACTGCTACTAGGTTTTCTCTCTCAGGAAAGACCCATCTACTAGGTCGGTGGACAACCTCCCCACCCACCGACCCGCTGCGCACCGCACCCCGACCCAGACCTACGGTAGGGATACCCACCACCGGGAGGACTCAACCGTGCAGCTCGGACTCGTCGGACTTGGCAAGATGGGTGCCAACATGCGCGACCGCCTGCGTGCAGCCGGCATCGAGGTCGTCGGCTACGCCCGCAGCCCCGGAACCCGCGATGTCGATTCGCTGGCCAAGCTGATCGACCGGCTCTCCGCACCCCGGACAGTGTGGATCATGGTGCCGGCCGGCGATCCGACCCGGGACACGGTGGCGCAGCTCGCTGGGTTGCTCACCCGGGGTGACGTCGTCGTCGACGGCGGTAACTCGCGGTACACCGAGGACCACGTGCATGCCGAATTGCTCGCGGGCAACGGCATCGGGTACCTGGACTGCGGGGTCTCCGGCGGGGTGTGGGGCCGGGACAACGGCTACGGCCTGATGGTCGGCGGGGCCGCGGGGCACGTTGAGCGGCTGATGCCGGTGTTCGACGCACTGCGTCCCGAAGGACCCCGTGACGAGGGCTTCGTCCACGCCGGCGCGGTCGGCGCCGGGCACTTCGCGAAGATGGTGCACAACGGCGTCGAGTACGGCCTGATGCAGGCCTACGCCGAAGGTTACGAGCTGCTCGAAGCGGCAGACGTGGTCACCGACGTTCCCGCGGTGCTCAAAGCCTGGCGGCGTGGCACGGTCGTCCGCTCCTGGCTGCTCGACCTGTTGGTGGCGGCCCTGGAGGACGACCCGCAGCTGGCGCAGTTGCGGGGTTGGGTGCAGGACTCCGGCGAAGGGCGCTGGACGGTCGAAGAAGCGATCAACCACTCGGTGCCCGCACCGGTGATCTCCGCTGCGTTGTTCGCCCGGTTCGCCTCCCGGCAGCCCGACTCCCCGGCGATGCGTGCGGTGGCCGCGTTGCGCCAGCAGTTCGGCGGGCACGCCGTGCAGCAGGCCAGCCCAGCTCCCCCGAACCCGCAGTAGCACCCAGTGTACGTCAGGCAGCTAGAGGTCACCGACTTCCGCTCCTGGGAGCACGCCGAGCTCGACTTGCAGCCCGGCGTCGCGGTGCTGGTCGGCGCCAACGGGCAGGGCAAGACAAACCTGGTCGAGGCGCTGGGCTACCTGTCGACACTGGGTTCGCACCGGGTGGCCACCGACGCGGCACTGGTGCGCCACGGCGCCCAGCGCGCCATCGTGCGCACCGCGGTAGTGCACGCCGGGCGGGAGCTGACCGTCGAGCTGGAGATCTCCCTCGGCCGAGCCAACCGGGCCAGGATCAACCGCTCGCCGGTGCCACGGCCCAGGGAAGTGCTCGGCGTGCTGCGCAGCGTGCTGTTCGCGCCGGAGGATCTGGCGCTGGTCCGCGGCGACCCGGGAGAGCGCCGCCGGTTCCTCGACGATCTGCTGGTCCTGCGCGCCCCCAGGCTGGCCGGGGTGCGCTCGGACTACGACAAGGTGCTGCGGCAGCGCGTCGCGTTGCTCAAGTCAGCCGGCGCGGCGCGGCGAGCCGGTGGCGGGGCGGGTGATCTGCGTACCCTGGATGTCTGGGACGGTCACCTCGCCCGGCACGGTGCGGAGCTGCTCGGAGCCCGGCTGGATCTTGTTGTCGAGCTGGCTCCGCACATAGTCACGGCGTACCGAGCCGTGGCTCCGGAGGCTCCCGCCGTCGCGCTCGACTACCGCAGCAGCCTCGGTAGTCACGGTGCTGTGTTGCCCGGGGTGCAGGAGAGTGGCAAGGCCGACATCGACCTGCTGGAGGCGGCGATGCTCGCTGAGCTGGCCCGACTACGCTCGACCGAGGTCGAACGCGGGGTCTGCCTGGTCGGGCCGCACCGCGACGACCTGGAGCTCGGCCTGGGTGGCATACCGGCCAAGGGCTATGCCAGCCACGGTGAGTCGTGGTCGTTCGCGTTGGCGCTGCGGCTGGGCAGCTACCAGCTGCTGCGTTCCAGCGGCGCCGAGCCGGTGCTGCTGCTCGACGACGTCTTCGCCGAGCTGGACACCCGTCGCCGGGCCCGGCTGGCCGAGGTCGCGGCGGCCGCCGAGCAGGTGGTGGTCACCGCGGCGGTGGCGGCCGATGTGCCCGAGGAGCTCGAGGGTGCGCGGTTCGATGTGCAGGACGGGCAGGTGCGCCGTGTCCGATAAGTATCCCCTACCTGGGGACAAACCTGTGGATAGTGTGGACAAGTCGATGTTGGGCCCAACTGCAGACCCACCTCAGACCCCACCTGAGGGGCCCCGGGGCGTCGACATCGCCCGCGCCGCCCTGGAATCCGCCCGCGCCGCCAGCTCCCGCACCGCGAGCTCCGCGCGTCGCAGGTCAGCAGGTCAGCGGTCGGCGCCTCGTCGACGTCGCGGCTGGTCCGGTGCGCGGGCGGACGACCGGGACCCGCAGCCGTTGGGCCGGCTGGCGTCCCGGCTGGTGGCCGATCGCGGCTGGGTGAGCCGGGTATCTGCGGGCATGGTGTTCGCCAAGTGGGCGCAGTTGGTGGGCCTGGAGGTCGCCGAGCACGCCGTGCCGGTGTCGCTGCAGGACGGGGAGCTCACCGTGGCGGCCAGTTCCACGGCGTGGGCCACTCAGCTCCGGTTGCTGCAACGCCAGCTGATCGCGCGGATCAGTGCCGGCGTCGGGTCGGGTGTGGTGACCCGGTTGCGGGTGCAGGCCCCCGCTGCGCCGAGCTGGCACCGCGGCCCCCGGCATGTTCGCGGCCGCGGCCCCCGCGACACCTATGGCTGAACGACGCTCTCCGATTCAATGGGAGGCGATCAAGATGCGGTCGATTTCTGGCTTTCAACACTCCGAACGGCCGATTGATCTTTTCCGTTCGGCACCCGGAGTGGGAGGACCCTCAGGCGTCGGCGTTCGGGCGTCTGCGACCGAGTGAGGGGTGTCCTGGACCCGTTCCGAGGTAGCCCACCAAGTAGAATGGTCCTGGTGGGCTGGCACCGACGAACCGCCTTCGCTGTACCGGCTACATGCAGCGCATGACGCAGTACCCCCTGACGTCCGTTGGACAGAGCGCGAGGAGACACCAGGCCCGTGGTAGCGAAGAAGAGCGAGTACAGCGCGGAGTCGATCACCGTGCTGGAAGGCCTCGAGGCTGTGCGCAAGCGTCCCGGTATGTACATCGGCTCCACCGGAGAACGGGGTCTACATCAACTGGTTTGGGAGTTGATCGACAACGCGGTCGATGAGGCTCTCGCAGGATACTGCGACCGGTTCAGCCTCACGATCCTGGCGGACGGTGGGCTCCGGGTGGTCGATAATGGTCGAGGTATTCCAGTTGACATCCATCCGAAGCTCAAACGTCCGGGTGTCGAGATAGCACTCACTGTTCTCCATGCAGGCGGCAAGTTCGATGGAAAGGCCTACGCAGTATCCGGCGGCCTGCATGGCGTGGGCGTCTCTGTGGTCAACGCGTTGTCGACGCGTCTCGAGGTAGAGATTAAGCAGAAAGGCCATGTGTGGCGGCAGACCTACAAATACGCCGTCCCCGGACCACTGGAGAAGGGTGAACCAACTCGCGAGACCGGCACGAGTGTGACCTTCTGGCCTGACCCGACCATCTTGGAGACTACCGTCTACAACGCCGAGACGGTGGCGCGCCGGCTGCAGGAGATGGCCTTCCTCAACAAGGGTCTGACGATCGTGCTGCGCGACGAGCGGGTCAACGGCAGCAACGAGACCGAGGATGCCGAGGGACACACCGCACAGATCAAGGAACAGACCTACTACTACCCCGACGGCCTGGAGGACTTCGTCAGGCACCTCAACAACTCCAAGGACCCCATCCACCGCAAGGTGATCGGATTCGAGGCGAAGGGCGAGGGCGTCGAGGTCGAGGTCGCGATGCAGTGGAACGCCGGGTACACCGAGTCGGTCTACACCTTCGCCAACACGATCAACACCCATGAGGGCGGCACCCACGAGGAAGGCTTCCGCTCCGCGCTGACCACGGTGGTCAACCGCTACGCGCGGGACAAGAAGCTGCTCAAAGAGAAGGACTCCGCACTTACTGGCGACGATGTGCGTGAGGGCCTCGCTGCGATCGTGTCGGTCAAGCTCAAGGAACCGCAGTTCGAGGGCCAGACCAAGACCAAGCTGGGCAACACCGAGGTCAAGTCGTTCGTTCAACGCACCTGCAACGAGTGGCTGATCGACTGGCTGGAGCGCAACCCCACCGAAGCCAAGACGATCATCAACAAGGCGGTCTCGTCGTCGCAGGCCCGGATGGCCGCCCGACGGGCTCGCGAGCTGGTCCGCCGCAAGTCGGCCGGTGATCTGGGAGGTCTGCCCGGCAAGCTGTCCGACTGCCGCTCCACCGATCCGGCCCGCAGCGAAGTGTTCATCGTGGAGGGTGACTCGGCCGGCGGCTCTGCGAAGTCCGGCCGGGATTCGCTGTACCAGGCAATCCTGCCGATCCGCGGAAAGATCATCAACGTGGAGAAGGCGCGGCTGGACCGGGTGCTGAAGAACACCGAGGTGCAGTCGCTGATCACCGCGCTGGGCACCGGAATCCACGATGAGTTCGACCTCACCAAGCTGCGCTATCACAAGATTGTGCTGATGGCCGACGCCGACGTGGACGGTCAGCACATCCGCACCCTGTTGCTGACGTTGCTGTTCCGGTTCATGCGCCCACTGGTCGAGCACGGGCACGTGTTCCTCGCCCAGCCACCGCTGTACAAGATCAAATGGCCGCGGGCGGAGGCGCAGTACGCCTACTCCGACCGGGAACGTGACGGGCTCATCGAAGCCGGCCTCGCGCAGGGCCGCAAGCTGCCCAAGGACGACGCGATCCAGCGCTACAAGGGCCTCGGTGAAATGAGCGCCAAGGAACTGTGGGAGACCACGATGGACCCGGCCAACCGGGTCCTGATGCAGGTCACCCTCGACGACGCGGCGACCGCGGACGAGCTGTTCAGCGTCCTCATGGGCGAGGACGTGGAATCCCGCCGCTCCTTCATCACCCGCAACGCCAAAGACGTCCGCTTCCTCGACGTCTAACCGCGGCAGTTTCCGCGTTCTGGGGACAGACTGCAGTAATTCGGGCACCGTTTGCAGCAGTCTGACTCCAGAACGCAGCCACAGGCGGAAGGATCGACGCATGGGCAGGGTCGGGGTGGGCGTGGTTGTGGTGGGGCTGGTGCTTGCCGGGTGCGGGGCAGGTAGCTCAAGCTCGGGCGCAGGCGGGTCCGCCGGAGGCACGGGCGCTGGCCCGAAAGTCGGTGTGATCCTGCCGGAGACCGCCACGTCAGCCCGCTATGAGAGCTTCGACAAACCGCTGCTGGACAAGGCGCTACGCGCCGAGGGGCTCGACCCCGACATCCAGAACGCCCAGGGCGACGTGCAGAAGTTCGCCACGCTGGCCGACGGGATGATTAACAGCGGGGTGCAGGTCCTGGTCATCGACGCGCCGAACAGTGAGGTCGGGTCGGCGGTCGCGAGGAAGGCGCAGGCTGCTGGTATCCCGACCATCGACTACGACCGGCTCAACCTGGGTGGGTCCTCGGACTACTACGTCGGGTTCGACGCCGTCAGTGTCGGCGCACTGCAGGGTGAGGGCCTGGTACAGGGAGTGGGCGACAAGCCGGGCGCGAACATCATCGAGATCCAGGGCGCTCCGACCGACCACAACGCCACCCTGCTCTACCAGGGCCAGCAGTCGGTGCTGAAGCCCAAGTACGACTCCGGTGCGTACCAGCTCGCCGGTAGCCAGCGCATCCCCGAATGGAACAACCAGCAGGGCGGTGTCACGTTCGAGCAGTTCCTCACGGCCAACGGCGGCAAGGTGGACGGTGTGCTCGCGGCCAACGACGGGATGGCCGGTGCAGTGATCACCGTCCTGAGAAAGACCGGTCTGGTCGGCAAGGTGCCGGTGACCGGCCAGGACGCCACCCCGGAGGCGTTGCAGGCGATCCTGCGCGGCGACCAGTACATGACGGTGTTCAAGCTGATTGCGGACGAGGCGAACGTCACGGCCAAGCTGGCCGCCGCGTTGGCCAGGGGCGACCGGGCGGCCGCCGATGCGCTGGCCACGGAAACCGCGACGGACCCGACGACCAACCGCACGGTCAAGTCGGTGCTGCTGGACCCGATCCTGATCACGAAGGACGATGTCAAGCAGGTGGTGGACGCTGGGGCCGTCACGGCGTCCGAGATCTGCGTGGCCGACACAGCCGCCGTCTGCGAGCAGCTCGGCATCAGGTGAATGGGCACGAGGTGACCAAGCCGATCCTGGAACTCAAGGCGGTCAACAAGCACTTCGGCCCGGTGCAGGTGCTGCACGACGTGGACCTCACGGTCCGTCCCGGCGAGGTCACCGCGCTGGTCGGGGATAACGGCGCGGGCAAGTCGACATTGGTCAAGTGCATCGCCGGGATCCATCCCATGGACTCCGGGACGATCTTCTGGGCCGGCGAACCAGTGCGGCTGAGTGGCCCGAGAGACGCCGCCGCACTGGGCATCGAGGTCGTCTACCAGGATCTTGCGCTGGCCGACAACCTCGACATCGTGCAGAACATGTTCCTGGGCCGCGAACGTGGCCGGGCCTGGGCACTGGACGAGGCGAGCATGGAGCACGAGGCGCGCGAGACGCTCGCCACGCTGTCGGTGCGCACCGTGACGTCGGTCCGCACCCCGGTCGCGGCACTGTCCGGTGGGCAGCGCCAGGCAGTCGCCATCGCCAAGGCGGTGCTGTGGAACAGCAAGGTCGTGCTGCTCGACGAGCCCACCGCCGCGCTCGGCGTCGCGCAGACCCGCCAGGTGCTGGACCTGGTCCGCCGGTTGGCTGAGCAGGGTCTCGGCGTCGTGCTGATCAGCCACAACATGGCCGACGTGTTCGCGGTCTCGGACCGAATCGCGACCCTCTACCTTGGCCGGCTGGTCGCCGATCTACCGGCCCGAGAGCTCACCCACGGCCAGGTCGTCGAGCTGATCACCTCCGGCCGGTCCGGCGAGCTGGGCTCGACCCGTCCCGACACGGTCACCTTCTGAGGCCCGCGATGGCTGAGACCTCACAGGCCGGACCGTCCCGGTCTGAGGCGGTCGCCGGCTTCGGCATCGACACCACCGCGCGCAGCACCGGTGAGGCGCTGCGGGACTATCGCGCTCGGGTCCGGGGTGGCCAGCTCGGATCGCTGCCGGCGCTGCTCGGGCTGATCGCGCTGGTGATCGTGTTCTCGGTGGCCTCGGACAGCTTCCTGACCCTGGGCAACATCGCCAACCTGCTCGCCCAGGGCGCCGGCGTCACGATCATCGCCATGGGTCTGGTGTTCGTGCTGCTGCTCGGCGAGATCGACCTCTCGGCGGGCACCGCGTCCGGGGTCACCGCGGCGGTCCTCGCCCTGCACCTCGTCTCCGGCGGCGACCTGCTGGCCGGGATGGGCCTGGGCGTGTTCGTGGTGTTCTGCCTGCTGCTGGTGCTGGCCATCGGGATCGGCATCCAGCTGCGGATCTGGGCTGCCTCGGTTGCGCCGGCGATCGCGCTGGCCATGGTGCTGCTCGGGGTGGGGCCCAATCCGTGGCTGGCGATGCTGCTCGCGGTATGCGTGGGCACCACGATCGGCCTGCTCACCGGGTTCCTGGTGTCCCGGATCGGCATCCCGTCCTTCGTGGTCACACTGGCTTTGTTCCTGGCCTGGCAGGGCGTGATCCTGCAGCTCATCGGAACGGGTGGGACGCTGGGCCTGCGCGAGGACACCCTGTTCGCGGTGGCCAACGGCAACCTCTCGGTGGCCGGTAGCTGGGTATTGTTCCTGCTCGCCGCTGGTGGGTTCGGCGCCGTCGTCCTAGGCCGGCACTACCGGCG
>JBOHHF010000570.1:0-2148 GCA_050700495.1 Pseudonocardiaceae bacterium | reverse complement strand
AGAGGGTCCCACTCGTTCCGTTCCGGTGCGACGGTGGGCAAATGATCAGCGATCAGGTCGGCAACGGAAAGCGGCGCGTCCTCCAAGCCACCTGCAGCCAGCACGGCGGTACGCCCGGGTTTGGGCGGGTGTCTGTCGGTGCCGCGCCCCCGTGAACTCGACGGCAGCGACGTCTGGCCGGCTTGAGTTCAGGGAGTCCACGCAACACCGTTGGTTGGTGGGGTTGAGGGTAGTGGTTATGGGTTTGGGTGTGGGTGGTTTCGGACCGCGGGGTTGCTGGTCTTGTGGTGCCCGCGTGCTGGGGTGGGGCAGGCTGGGCCTGCCCGCGTGTGCTGCCTGAGGAGTCGCAGAGGCTCGGGGGTCCAGGGCGCGCCGAAGGTGCGTCGCGCCTAGCGCGATGCGAAGCACCCTGGAGGTCTGAGGGGCGGCTCCGTATCCTTGGCGGGCATCACACGACCAGCGGCGGCGTAGCCGCCTCCGTTGATGGTGCGCGGTCACATCGCACCCATGCTGCCCGTGGGTCTGCGGGGTGGCTAGCTGGCCAGGAGTCGGGTGAGGGCTTGGGCGGGGGTGTCCCAGCCCAGTGTTTTGCGGGGCCGGGTGTTGAGCTCGTCGGCTACCGCGGCGAGGTGTGCGGCGCTGTGGGCGGACAGGTCGGTACCTTTGGGGAAGTATTGGCGCAGCAGCCCGTTGGTGTTCTCGTTGGTGCCGCGTTGCCAGGGTGAGTGCGGGTCGCAGAAGTAGACCGGCAGCTCGGTGGCCAGGGTGATCTCGGTGTGGCGGGCCATCTCGCTGCCTTGGTCCCAGGTCAGGGAACGGCGCAGCGCAAGGGGCAGGGTCGCGATGGCGGTGGTCATGGCGTCGCGGACCTCTTCGGCGCCGTGCCGGCCGGGCAGGTGCAGCAGCAGCACGAACCGGGTGGCCCGCTCGACCAGGGTACCGATCGCGGAGCCACCGTCCTTGCCGACGATCAGGTCACCTTCCCAGTGACCGGGCACCGCGCGGTCGTCGGCTTCAGCCGGCCGCTGGGAGATCATGACCTTGTCCGGGATCTGGCGCCGGCCCCGCTGGTCGGGCATCCGCCGAGGTCGGCGCAGCGCCCGCCCGGTGCGCAGACACCGGGTCAGCTCCCGGCGCAACTCACCCCGGCCCTGCACATACAGCTCCTGGTAGATCGTCTCGTGGCTCACCCACATCTCCGGCCGATCAGCAAACTCCCGACGCAGCATCACCGAGATCTGCTCCGGGCTCCACCGTTTCTCCAGCCCAGCGGCCACCCGAGCGCACAACACCGCATTAGTGGCCAGCTTGCGCGGCTTGGGACGCCGAGCCCGCGCCTCAGCCTTGACCTGGGCCAGCCCGGCCCGATACCGGATCCCCGAACACGACCCCCGGCCCCGCCCAGTCTGGCGAACCGTGCGGTTACGCCGCAACTCCCGGCTAATCGTCGACGGCGCCCGCCCCAACCGGGAGGCAATCGCCCGGCAACTCAACCCCACCGCCCGGCCCAGCGCAATCTCCTCCCGCTCGGCCAGCGACAGATACCGCCCACCCCCACCATCAAGATCACCCGGGATGATGCCCCCCGCCGCAGCCACCCACTCCCGCCCCGCCGTCACCGACACCCCCGCCCGGACCACCGCATCCTCATGCGACACACCCTCCAACCGCGCCCGCCAAAACACCCGAACCAGCTCCCGGGGAAACCTCTCACCCATCACAACACCCACTTCAGTCAGGATGTTGCAAGCGCTCCTTGAATCCACCAGCTTTGGACAGCGCTGCTGTCGAGTTCGGGAACAGGAGGGCAGAGCACGAACTCGAAGATCTGCGGATGCACCCTAGGCCCGGCCATGTCCAAGCCCGCCCTGCTCACCCCGCAGAGCAACGATTTCCCGCGCTGGTACCAGAACGTCACCACCCACGCTGAGCTGGCCGACAACGGCCCGGTGCGGCGGCACGGTGCGGCGGCACGGTGCGGCGGCACGGTGGTGATCAGGCCGACCGGGTACGCGCTGTGGGAGCGGATGCAGCGCGAGGTCGACGACCGGATCGAGGCCGTCGGTGGGCTGCGCGACGCCGGCGTGCGCACCGTGCTCGACGAGCAGACCGACATCAGGGGATCGACCTGCAGGATCTTCCCTGCGG
>JBOHHF010000569.1:0-1856 GCA_050700495.1 Pseudonocardiaceae bacterium | reverse complement strand
CGCGGACACGCCCGAGCAAGCGCTCGACCAATGCCTCCAACGACCCGGAATCCGACACATCAAGATCATCCCAGGCTACGACCCCGGCGCCGATAGCGACACGCCACGACCATCAACAGCTGAATAGTCATCAGTGCCCCTGGTGGGGCGCCCGTGCTGGGCTGAAAATCGGGCCTGTGGCTGCCTGTGACGTCGTGGTTGCTTGGTGCCTCGTTGAGGCCGGTGAATAGTCTGATGTTGGGGGTTGTTGTGAGGGGCGCTGCATTGTTGCTTCGAGCACGCGAGTCCGCCTCTGTGTTATCCCCGTTGGTCCCCCGGGCGGCCACGTCTGGTTTATCCGTTACGGACGTGGTTGGGGTGATGTGGTGTGGAACAGACTGATGAGCCGGTCGAGTTGGTTGAGCGGGTAGCCGCGCTGGATTTGGGTAAGGCCGGTCTGGTGGCGTGTCTGCGGGTGCCGCACGAGGACAAGCCGGGTCGGCGGCGGCAGGAGATCCGTGAGTATCTCACGCTGTCGCGGTCGCTGCTGGAGTTGGCGGACTGGCTGCGGTGCGAGCGGGTGGATCTGGTGGCGATGGAGGCAACCAGCGATTACTGGAAGCCGGTGTTCTATCTGCTGGAGGCTGAGGGATTCACCTGCTGGCTGCTCAATGCCAAGCACGTGAAGAACGTGCCGGGCCGGCCCAAGACCGACAAGTTGGACGCGGTGTGGCTGGCCAAGGTGGTGGAGCGGGGCATGTGCTCGCCCAGCCTGGTGCATCCCAAGCCGATCCGTGTGTTGCGGGATCTGACCCGGTACCGGCGGTTGTTGGTGCGGGAGCGGACCCGGGAGAAACAGCGATGCGAGAAGCTGCTGGAGGACGCGCAGATCAAGCTGTCGTCGGTGATTAGTGACATCTTCGGGGTGTCGGGGCGGGAGATGCTCGCCGCGTTGATCGCCGGGCAACGTGATCCCCAGGCGCTGGCTCGACTGGCTCGGGGCAGTATGCGCTCCAAGACTGCCGTGCTGGTCGAGGCGTTGACCGGTCATTTCGAGGACCACCATGGCTTCCTCGCCCAGACGATGCTGGAGCATATCGATGCGCTCACCGCGCAGATCGAGGCCGTGGGCGGCCGCATCGAGGCGGTGATAGCCCCTTTTTCCCGGGACGTTGAGCGGTTCGATGAGATCCCCGGCGTCGGTCTGATCGCCGCCCAGGAGCTGATCGCTGAGATCGGCGTGGACGTGACTCGGTTCCCCACCGCCGCCCATCTGGTGTCGTGGGCCAAGTTCGCCCCGATCGACCACAACTCCGCCGGCAAGAAACGCGGCGGTTCCACCGGCAAGGGCAACCCGTGGCTGGGCGGCGCTCTCGGCGAGATCGTCGCCGGAGTATCGCCGACCGGCACCTTCCTCGGCGAGCGCTACCGGCGCCTGGCCCGACGCCGCGGCAAGAACCGGGCGATCGTCGCGGTCGGGAACTCGGTGCTCACCATCATCTGGCACCTGCTGGCCGACCCCGAAGCCCGCTTTGTCGACCTCGGCCCAGACTTCCACCAATCAAAGATCAACACACGACGGCGGGAACGCGACCTGACCCGCCAACTCGAACACCTCACCGGCAAGAAAGTCATCCTCGCATCCCGACCTGACCAACCCGCCGCCTAACCGGCCCGGCAGCTCCACCCCAACCCGGCTGCGCTGCGCTCCGCCGGGTACTCAAGCCCGCCCACTCACCATTCGATTTTCGAGTCAGTAGCTGGGGCCGCTGCGCTGGGCCGCCGTGGAGGCGGGAAAATGGGGTCGCGCTCGTCCGGGACGCCGTTGTATCTGTGATGCCTTGCAGCTCGTGAGTCAGTATGGCGCTGGGGGCCAC
>JBOHHF010000568.1:0-6962 GCA_050700495.1 Pseudonocardiaceae bacterium | reverse complement strand
GTTCACGGCAGCTAGCTCTACAGGACCTAACGAGACCGCACGCTAGAACGTTTCGCCCAAATTTTCGGCACCGGTGTGTCACCAAGCTGTGGTGCGGCTCCGCCGTGGTAGAGGACCGGGGTAGTAGCTAACCTGCTGCGGTGACCGCCGAGCCCACCACCCCCCGCCCGGTACGGGCCGCGGGTGTGCTCGTCGGGCTGCAGGGTTTGGCCGGCGTCGTGATCGCGGTGGGGCTACTCGTTGCGGTGCTGCGCGGACGCACCGGTCCGGTGTCGATTCCGGCCACTGCCGCGTGGCTGGCCGGCTACGGGGTCATCCTGCTCGCGATCGGCGTGAATCTGGTGCGGGGCCGCCACGGTGCTCGCACTCCGGCCATCGTCGCCCAACTGCTGCTACTCGGCGTCTGCTGGTACGCCGCGGGACCCTCGTCGCAGCCCGCCTATGGGGTGCCGGCCGCGGCGTTCTGTGTAGCCGTACTGGTGCTGCTGTTCTGCCCGCCTGCGCTGCGCTGGGTCACCGGGCGCGACGAGCTCAGTTGAGATTCGCGCGCAAGCTGCGTGCGGCCTGTTCGAGGAGTTCTGCGTGCTGCTGCCACTCGGGGGCCTGCGACTCGAGGAATGCGGCGCCGTCGAGGAAGCGGCCCTGCCGGCCGAGGGTATGGCCCAGCTCGATGAGCTCTTGGACCCCTACCCCGGGCAGTGCCAGGCGCATCCGCAGTACCCATTCGAGGTCTGCGGGCCGTCCGAGGCCCCGGTAGATCACCCGCAGATTCTCCAGGATGCGCGCAAAGATCGCTCTCCTGGGCGCGGTCGTGAGCAGATGGGCGCCGAACCGGACGTTCGGGCCGGCCTGGGTGGAGGCGCGGAACAGGGCCTCGCAACTGGCGAGGTCGAGCAGCTCGCCGCCGTTGAACGCGTCGAGGTAGCGATTGGTGGCCAGCGGGCGGACGAGGAAGTGGCCGGGCATGCTAACACCTTCCAGCGACAACCCGGCGCGGCGCCCTACCTCGATGCAGACCACCGACAGGGTGATCGGGATGCCGAGCCTGCGATTGACCACCTGGTCCAGCAGGGAGTTGCGGGGATCGTAGTAGCTCCCGGCATTGCCGGCGAAACCCTCTTCGACGTACAGCCGGTGGATGAGCGTCTCGAGCGAGTCGACCCGCTGGGCCAGGCGATCCAGCTCGCGCATTACAGGGCCGGCCTCAAGGTCGGGATCCGCGCCGGCGGCGATCGCAAGCGCGCCCACGTCGAGCTCTGGCCCAGGCCCGCGCCCGGCCAGCAATGCGATGAAGTGCTCCACTGCATCCATGGTGTAGTCGATCGTGCGCCCTGCCGGCCCTGATGTCGACACCCGTACCGGCTATCCGTACCGCGACCGGTAGCTGTCCGTTCAAAGACAGGTCCACGGTTCGTACCCCGCCACAGGATGCTTGTCGCTGTCCAGAGGCCACATGGGGCGGCGATATGGATGCATATCGTCGTTCAAGGCGGTCATGCACTGCCGGCTATGGGCGGTGCGAGACCCACGACGTCGTACTCGGTCCCGTGCCGGTGGGCGTACTCGATGGCCAGGGCGGCCTGCGCAGCGGCACTGACCAGCGGGCGGTGTCTCTGCTGGCCAGTGCCGCTGCAAGCGGCCCAGCCTCAACCTTGCTTGGTCTCCCAGAAGATCTTGTCAATCTCTGCGATCTGATCCAGCAGCTCCTGCCCCGTCTTGGGGTCAGTCGAGCCCTTGGTGCCGGTCGCCCCTGCAGCTTTGGTGGCCTTGTTGAACAGCTCGTGCAGCTGCGGGTACTTCTCGAAGTGCGGTGGCTTGAAGTAGTCGGTCCACAGTACCCAGAGGTGGTGTTTGACGAGATCGCTACGCTGCTCCTTGATCTCGATCGCGCGCGAACGGAACTCTGGGTCCTCGTTGGACTGGTACTTCTCCTGGATCGCCTTGACCGACTCGGCTTCGATCCGGGCTTGCGCCGGATCATAGATACCGCACGGGAGGTCGCAGTGCGCAGTAACCTCCAGGCGGGGACCGTGCAGAATCCGCGACGACAGTCGCATCGTGCCTCCCTGACATGTGCTGCTCCGACGTGACGCGACCCTACTCGCGCGCGGCGCGGTGAGCACCCCGGACGGTGATCATTAGTGGCATTCACCCCGGTCGGGTGGCCGTGGCGGCGTGCGGTGGTGCGCGGTCCGTCGATGTCTCCGACGTTGTCCGACGGTGATGTCGTGCTGGTCAGCTTCCGAGCCCGCCCGCGCCAAGGGGTGGTGGTACTGGTCCGGTGGGCGCAGCGTCCTGACCAGCTGTCGGTCAAGCGGGTGGTGGGCAGGCACGGCGATGGTTGGTGGGTGCTCGGTGACAACCCCGACGCCTCCACCGACTCCCGCCACCTAGGTACCGCACACCCCATCGCCGTAGTCCTAGCCCGCCTACACCCCACTCCCCGCCGGCTTACCCGGCGCTCGTCCTCGTGGCGGCCCCCGCCTTCAGCGGGCGCAGTGGGGTAACCGGCACCCGAGTAACCCCGATCAGTCTGCTGAATACGCCGGGGGGAGGGTGGCGCGGAGCGCGGCGTAGCGGGTTTGGCAGGCCTGCCAGCTGGGGAGGAGACCTGCCTCTTCGGCTTCGGCAAGGGTGGGGGCTGCGCGGTCCTGGTCTGATAGTTCCGTCTTGAGGTCGGTGGGCCAGGGCAGCTGTAATGCGGGGTCCAGCGGGTGCACGGAGTGTTGCGTTGCGGGGTCGTAGCCGGTTGAGCACAGGTAAGTCATGACGGTGTCATCGGCCAGCGCGACGAACGCATGTCCGATCCCCTCAGCGAGGTACACCGCACGGTAGCTCTCGGTGTCCAACTGCACCGCCTCCCAGCGGCCGAACGTGGGCGAGCCCACCCGGACGTCGATCGCGACGTCGAGCAAAGCGCCCCGGGAGCAGTACACATACTTGGCCTGGCCAGGCGGCACCTCGGAGAAGTGCACCCCCCGGATCACACCGCGCCGGGAAGCGCTGTGGTTGGACTGCGCCAGGTGCAGCCGGTGTCCGGTCGCGTCGACGAAGGCGGGTTCCTGGAACGGCGCCACGAACAGGCCGCGGGCGTCGGGGAAGATCTTCGGGATGAACTCGACCGCACCCGGCACCGTCAACTCACGGAACTGCACGGTGCTCGACTCTAGCCGGGTCCGACTCTAGCTAGCCCGGCGCCGCCGCCCCCGATTCTGGATTGATCTTGAACCTTGTCACTGTATACGAGTCCGTGGGATGCAGAATGGCGCGCGCAGTGGCCGAGCCGGCGACTGCCGCGGCGTGTAGCGACGAGGCCACCTGATCTGGTGACACTCTGATCTACTGCTGTGGTGGCTGGTGAAAAAAAGTCACAGGCGGTTGCTGGGTCGGCATAACCAACCGCTAGTTCGCGCGTTGTGTACTCGACAGGGTTGTGGCACGCCGATGTCAGGGGCCGGAGGCCTTCGCTGTTCGTGATCGTCATGCGGGCGAGTGGAGGGTCACCAGTAGGCGCGGCGGAAGGGTGGTGCCGGTGGCCGAACGGGCTGAGTGGGCCGATTTCGTGCCCTTATCACCGAACCTCGGGCAGGTGGGCCGGGCTGCGCCCGGCTGGCCCCTTGCGGCCGTCAGGGCGGACCGGACGATCCCGCTGCCCGAGTCGCCAGCGCTGGTCTGCGACGGCGGCATCGTCGTCCAGGCGAACGTGGCGGCGGCCCAGCTCGCCGGGCGGTGGCTCCCGGACTCGTTGACCGGCCTTGCGCTGCACCGGCTGCTCACCGGTTCCGGTACCGATGCCGAGCTTGTCGGACCGGAAGGGCACCTGGTGCCGGTACGAGTGACGCGCTGGACCGTGCCGGGCACGAACCTGCTCGTGGTGTTCCTGGTCGACGTCTCCGACCTGCGCTCAACCGGCCAGCCGGCAAACACCGAGCGCGGGCTTATCGAGGCCGAGCCGGTCGGACGCCTCAGGCCCTGGCAGGCCGACCCGGTGACCGGAGCAACCCGGTGGTCGCGCGGGCACTACGAGGTCCTCGGTGAGCCCCGCGCGAACGGCGAGCTCGCCCAGGAGCGTGCGCAACTGCTGGAGGCACAGCGGATCGCCCGGATCGGCAGTTTCACCTGGGAGTGGCTGACCAACGAGCTCAGCTACAGCTCCGCACTTGCGGAGCTGTTCGCCGGGCGCTGCATCGACCCCGCCGACCCGTTACGCCACGTACATCCCGAGGATCTGCCGACCTTGCTACGGCGGGTGCAGGAGATGGTCTCCGACGCCGGGGCGGGTACGCTGGAGGTGGAGTTCCGGGGGTTGCCGGAATACGGCGACACCTGCTACGTGTGCCGGCTGCGGGCGCAGCGGTCGGCCAGCGGGAGGATCCTGCGCCTGACGGGCACCGTGCAGGACATCACCGAGGCGCGGGCGCTGGAGCGTGAGCTGCGTGAGGAGCAGCGTCGGCTGGCCGAGGCGCAGCGGGTGGCCCGGATCGGTACCTGGGAGTGGGAACCGGGCTGCGACCGGCTGGTCTGGTCAGATATGATGCAAGAGCTCTACGGGACTCAGTCGACCCCCTGCCAGGCCACTTACCAGACGTATCTGTCTCTGGTGCACCCCGACGACCGGGATTGGGTGGACGAGTTGTGGCGTCAGCTCGTCATCGACCATGCGCCGGTGGAATTCGAGCACCGGGTGCTGCGGCCGGACCGCAAGGTCCGCACCTTCCGGTGTCATGGCGCGGCCAGCACCGACACGTCCGGGAGCCTGCGCCTGGTCGGCACCGCGCAGGACATCACCGAGCAGCGGGCCGCCGAGATCCGGATGATGCGCTCCAGCCAGCGCTTCGCTGACCTGGTGGCGATCGCACCGGTGGGCATCGGGATCTTCGACGACTCCGACCGGCTGGTCGACGCCAACGAAGCGCTGTGCAAGCTGCTGGGTTACGACCTGGAGACCCTTCGGGGGATGAGTTCCGAGGCGCTCACCCATCCCGACGAGCGAGCCGAGCGGCTGCGCACCATGCGCACCCACCAGGCAGCGGGCTGCGAGAGCTACACCGTGCCGCAGCGGATGCTGTTGCGGGCCGACGGTGGGCCGGCGTATTGCGAGTTGCATGTCTCGGCGTCGGTGCAAGACGACGGGCAACGTTTCACGCTGGTGGTGTTCACCGACGTCACCGAGCGGCGCCGGGTGGCCGAGGCGCTGAAATACCGGACGACCCACGACGAGCTCACCGGCCTGCCCAACCGGACCGCGATCAAGGACACCTTGACTGAGCTGCTCGAGTCGCCCGGCCACGACTCCCCCGAACGCGACGTCGCCGTGCTGTTCTGTGATATCGACAATTTCAAGCGGGTCAACGACGCGCTGGGCCATGACGCCGGCGATGAGCTGCTGGTAGCGCTGGCCCGGCGGCTGCACGACGGGTTGCCCGAGGGATGCACCGGTGGCCGGCTCTCCGGCGACGTTTTTGTGGTGATCTGCTCCGACGTCGCCGCCCAGGGCGGTGTCAGCTCGCTCGTCGCCACGGTCTCGGCGTTGCTGCGTACCGCGATCCCGTTGCGCGGCCAGCTGATCCGGGTGTCGGCAGCTATCGGAGTGGCGGTGCCCGACGCTGTTACCAACACAGCCGTCATCAACACAGCCGTCATCAACAAAGCCACTATCAACAAAGCTGGTACCAACGGCGCGGAGGATCTGCTGCGCTTCGCCGACGCGGCCATGTTCGAGGCCAAGCGTGGCAGCACCGGCCATTTTACAATGGCCAACGCAGCGTTGATGGCGTCGGCTGATCGGCAGGTGGAACTTGAATGCCAGCTTCGCGAGGCACTGGTGCGCGACGAACTGCAGTTGCACTACCAGCCGGTGGTCGACCACGACGGTGCGATCCTTTCGGCGGAGGCACTGATCCGATGGCCGCACCCGGAGCGCGGAATGCTCAGCCCGGACGTGTTCCTGCCGGTGGCCGAGCAAGGTGACATGATGCGCGAGCTGGACCGCTGGGTGCTGCGCACCGCGTTGCGGGAGGCGCGTAACTGGGTGACGCATGATGGGCGCCCGGTCGCTGTCGCGGTCAACCTCTCTGCGCAGATCCCCGGCGAACCCGATTTCGTCGACACCGTGGCGACCGCGATGGCCGAAAGTGGGCTGCCCTGGGACCGCTTGGTGCTGGAGCTGGTGGAGACCGCGCTGGTGGACCTGCCCAGCGAGACCCGGCGGGCGATGGACGAGTTGGTCGAGCGCGGGGTGCGCTTCGCGGTGGACGATTTCGGCACCGGTCACTCCTCGCTGGCCCGGCTCAGGGATCTGCCCGCACAGATCGTCAAGCTGGACCGGCGGTTCGTCTCCGGAGTCGGAGTCGACCCGTCGGACTTCGCGGTGGCCCGCGCGGTGGTCGACATGGCTCGCGCGATGGGCCGCACCTGTGTCGCCGAGGGCGTGGAGACCGCGACCCAGTTCCAGGTGCTGCGGGGCCTCGGAGTGGACGCCTACCAGGGCTGGTTGTTCTCCCGCGCGATCAGCGGACCCGAGTTCCGCGCGTTGCTCCTGCAATAACCCGGCGTGTCCGCACCTCATGCACGGTGTGTCAGTCTCTGGTGCACGGTGTGTCGACACCTGGTGTCCGGTACGGGATCCCGGGTTATGGTGCGCACACCCCCAGGTGCGGGGCTGGTTACCGGAAAGTCAGCTAGATGATCGAGTTCCGCGGCGTCACCAAGCGATTCGAGGACGGCACCGTAGCCGTCCAGGCGCTGGATCTCCTTGCCTCCGAGGGCCAGATCACCGTGCTGGTCGGGCCATCCGGTTGCGGCAAGACCACGTCCCTGCGGATGGTCAACCGGATGGTGGAGCCCACCTCGGGCACGCTGCTGATCGACGGGTCCGACGTCTGCTCCCGCCCGCCGGCGCAGCTGCGCCGGGGCATCGGCTACGTCATCCAGCAGGCTGGCCTGTTCCCGCATCGCACGGT
>JBOHHF010000567.1:0-2883 GCA_050700495.1 Pseudonocardiaceae bacterium | reverse complement strand
CCGCGGCCGCTCAGGACGTCGCCAAGGGCCTCAAACGCCTGGTCGGTCAGGTGGTCGGCACCAAGGACAAGACTGCATCGTCCGCGCAGGTGCTGATACTGCAAGACGCCGAAAGCCGGCTGCAAGTGGTGCTGGAGGCCGATCTGCCCACTGAGGCATACCAGGCGCTGGTCGCGCTCGACCTCTCGGCATTCCGGCAGGGGCCGGTGCACTACGACCGCCAGCGTGGCAGGTGGCGATCGGAGCTGGACGAGTGGCAGCAGGCTCAGGCGAGGGATTCCGGACCGGCGTACTGATCACAGGCGCCTTACCGCTTTCTGCACTATTGTGAGCGGCTGCTCCAACCAGAACTGTGTGGCGACAAAGATTGGCTCTACTGACGTTCCCGTGGGTGCCAATTCATGATCGTTAGGGGCGCACGCCGTGTCCTGTCTAGAGTTCCGGGCTACCACAGCTTGGAACGATCAAGGACGGGAACGGCGTGCGCACAACGAGGGTATGGCGACGTGTGCTCGGGGTCGAGCACACGGTGATCGAGTCGGTGGATCTGGAGCCGGACGGCCGTGGTGGAGAACAGCTCGTCGCCGGGGTCCGGGTCAAGGCCGGGGCCGGGTCACGGTGCTCGCGGTGCGGGCTGCGCTGTCCCGGCTATGACGTGAGCACGGAGCCGCGACGCTGGCGGGGCCTGGATCTGGGCACGACCCAGGTGTATCTGCAGGCCGCGACGCGGCGGGTGTCGTGCCCGGTGCACGGGGTGGTGGTCGCCGCGGTGCCGTGGGCCAGGCCGGGCTCACGGTTTACCGCGGCGTTCGAGGACACCGCGGCCTGGCTGGTTTGCCACGCCACCTTGTCGGTCGTGGCGGTGCTGCTGCGGATCGCGTGGCGGTCGGTGTCGGGCATCGTTGCCCGGGTGGTCACCGAGCGGGCCGGCGCGACCGACCGGCTGGCGGGGCTGCGCAGGATCGGGATCGACGAGATCTCCTACCGCAAAGGGCAGCGTTACCTGCTGGTGGTGACCTGCCACGACACCGGCCGGCTGGTATGGGCCGGGAAGGACCGCACGAAGGAGACCCTGGGTCGGTTCTTTGACGATCTGGGCGCCGAGCGCGCCGCCGCGCTCACCCACGTTTCCGCAGAGGGAGCGGAGTTCATCCACACCGTGGTCGCGGCGCGGGCACCCCGTGCGGTGCTGTGCCTGGACCCCTTCCACGTCGTGGCGTGGGCGACCAAGGCCCTCGACGAGGTCCGCCGCGCCCTGGCCGGCGAGCTGCGTCGCGGCGGGCGCACCGACGAAGCCTCCACGATCAAGAACACCCGCTGGGCGTTGCTGAAGAACCCGCGCTCGCTCACCACCGGCCAGCGCACCACCCTGGCCGGCATCCAGGCCACCAACGGCCCGCTCTACCGCGCCTACCTGCTCAAGGAGCAACTACGCGCGGTCTTCCAGGCCCGCGACCTCGCCGCCGCCAAGCGCTTGCTCATCGGCTGGCTGGCCTGGGCCCAGCGGTGTCGCCTCCCGGCGTTCGTCCAACTCGCCACCACGATCAAGAAGTTCATGCAGCTGATCCTCAACACCGTCGAGCACGGCCTGTCCAACGCCCGCTCCGAGGCCACCAACACCCACCTGCGGCTGCTCACCCGACGCTCCTACGGCCTGAGCCCCGAGTCCCTCATGGCCATGGCCGAACTCACCCGCGGCGGACTCTGCCCACCCCTTCCCGGCCGGACAGCCTCATGATCACGACCCACAAAAACGTCAGGAGAGCCCTTGTTGACCCATCTCCGCCGACGGTGCGGAATGGATCCACACCGTGGACACCGAGCGGGCACCCCAGGCCCTGCTGTACCTCGACGCCTTCCATGTGGTGGCCTGGGCCACCGCCGCAGTGGACGCGGTACGCCGCGGCACCTGGAACCAACTGCGCCGCGAAGAAAAGACCGACCAAGCCACAGCGCTCAAAGGCAGCCGGTGGGCACTGCTGAAAAACCCACCGGATCTCACCGGCGACCAACGCACCACCGTAGCGATGATCGCCAAGACAAACATTCCGCTTTACCGCGCCTACCTGCTCAAAGAGCAACTCCGTGAAGTCTTCGCAGCCACAGGAGCCAGGAGCAGGCAACTGCCCGCCGGCTGGCTGTCCTGGGCCACCCGATCCCGCATCCCCGAGTTCGCGGCACTCGCCAAAACGATCAAAAGGTCCCCCCGCTGATCTACAACACCCTCGACCACGGCGTCTCCAACGTACTATCGGAGGCCACCAACACCCACCTGCGGCTACTGACCCACCGCGCCTACGGCTACCACAGCGCCGAAGCACTCATCGCCATGGCCACACTCACCAGAGGCGGACTCTGCCCACCCCTACCCGGACGATCATGAACACTCACCCACGGAAACAGCAGGAGCCCAGTTGTTGACGGAGCTGGCCCGAGTGAACCGTGACGTAGCGCCGTTGGCGATGCGAATCATGGAAGGCAGTGCCGGCGCCGCTGAGCAGCAGCACTACGGGCAACGGTTGATTGCCGCTGGACGGCGGTTATGTCGCCGGGCGGATGAGGCCAGCCGGCTCGTTATCGCCGGAGAAGCTGTCGTCGACGATCGGCTCGCTCTTCCGGTGAATACGATTGAGCCGCACTGGGAACCGTGAACGTCCATGAGATGCGATGGCGGTTGCTCCGGGAACGATTGAGGAAGGTATCTCACGAGGCACAGAAACGGATGCCTGCCGGGCCGCTTCACGATAGCAACGCGGAGATTATCCTGCGGCTAGCCGGGTTGGCATTGACGTTACTCGAACGGCATACGACGGATGCCCAAGGTCGGTGCCCCGGTACCCGGATGCTCGCGGCGGCGAGGGGTTCCGTGGCGGAGAGCTCGGA
>JBOHHF010000566.1:0-3199 GCA_050700495.1 Pseudonocardiaceae bacterium | reverse complement strand
GAGGACTCCCTGCCTTCGCTGTCGCCGCTGTACTTCCAGTTGGTTGCGGGCAACGGTCCGCAAGCGCGGCTGGTCACCGAGTACGCCGCGTCCGTCCGCCGGTCGGTGACGGTCTACCACCCGGACCTCGACCAGCAGCCCGACCAGTATCTGCGCTCCCTGCACGACCGGTTCGCCGACCTCGCGCGCGGGTTCCCGTTGGTCCGGTTCCGCAAGTGGCGCACCCCCTCGACCGTCGAAGTCGACTGCCGCTCAGACGACACCGCCTTCTACGCGGGCCGCGAGACCGGGTTCACCGACTTCCTCAACCACGTGCTCGACACCTGCCCGGCCACCGCCAAACCCACCGTCATCGGCGACGACGCGGTCACCCGGTTCATCGCTCAAGGTGAGAGCCGTCGGTCCGACAACTTTGCGAGCGTCTCCCTCGGGTACGTATCGCTGGCCAACCGGATCGTGCTCGCGGGCAGCTCATGTGTCTCCCAGGGCAGACCCACTGCAGATAGCGACCCGGATGTTCAGCGGCCGCTGAACATCTTCTGCGCGGGTCTGAAGGGTCTCTACAGTCCGAGGAACGACCGTCCCGCCGCGTGGAAGGCCTTCGGTGCCGAGCTGACCGCGCACAACGGCAACCGCCGCTGGACCGGGGAACGGGTCGGTCTCGCCTACGACGTCGCCGGGCTCTACGTCACCGCCGTGATCCACAACAAGCGCCGGGGGGTTCCCGAGGCGGGCAGGCTGGACCCGAACCGGGCGGCGGTCGCCCAGGAGTTCCGCGAACTCGACTGCTCCAACTCGCAGAGCGCGTACTGCTTCAAGGGCGTGTCCGGGCGGGTCGACTTCCGTGCGGGCCGCGACGGGGGCAACCGGCCGCTGGCCATCCTCACCATCAACGACATCACCGCCATCGACGCCAACCCGGTGTGTACCTTCCGCTTCCAGGACACCGCTCCGTGTCCGTGAGCGCACGGGTGGACGGGTACCAGCGCATTCACCGGACACTGCGAGCGCGGTCTCGTCCTTCGCGTCGGTCTCACGCAATATCACTGATACAACGTCGTGGGAGCAGGACGGACCGATAGCTGAAGATCGCGTCGAGCACGAATTCGTCGTGGTGGCATCGGGTGGGCGGGCACTGTGATCGCCTGCAGGTTCCTCTACTGCGGGCATACCGTGCAGTGTGATCGAGGCCGGGCCAGTCGATGGCAGCCCCTTGGTGCGAGCACCTGGGCAGAATGGAATATCGAGACCAAAACACGCTACTGGCCTGCGGTGACCACGTGGGCGATGAACCCGAAGCGCGTCCGCACCCACTGCGCAGAGGCATGGGATCCTGCTCCCGAACAGCAGGCCGAATTCTCCTGACACCGCTGACATGTTGGGAAGCAGCCAATACCTCCCAGCTGATACGTGGGGAACGTTTCAGCTCGCTTGAGCCCCTGACCACATCCGCCACTCTGCAGAAGGGGATGTCCGGACGGTCTCGTTGGGTGCGCGCTGAGGTTGAACGTATGCCGTTAAGGGGTCCTGTAGGGAACGCCCGTGTGTCAGAAGGTTCCTTGATACAGAGTCGGCCGACCATAGGGAACGTCCACCTACTCGAGGAGTGAACGGAGAATCGGCTCAGCGTGGGTCCACAACACCGCCCCGCCGATACCCGGCATGACATGGCTGCGGGCACCGGGAATGCGAGCCGCGAGCGTCGCTTCGTTGTCGGGTGAGTGGCTGCGGTCTTGCTCGCCGTACCAGATGTCGACCGGCACGTTGATCATCGCAAGGTTGAACTGCCACCACCCCATAGCCAAGACGGTGTCGCGGGTGTAGCCAGCCGGGCCCTGAGCGAATCCCGCCCCCAAAGCTCGGCGATAAGCGGCCTCGAACACGGGATCGTGGTACACCGCCAGATCGGCTTCCGCGCTGCCGCCCGTGACTATGCTCCACATCGCATCAGCAGTGAAGCCGGCGAAGATCTTCTCAGCACCGGCGGGGTCGGAGGCAATCTTGTCGACCAAGCCGCGCAGCTCCACCGGCAATACGTCGGTGAATTCTGGCGCAGCCACCTCGTCCGCGCCGGACACGAGGGCCAGCGCCCCGGCGATCCCTTCCACGCCGAGCCGAGCGGGTCCCATCGATTCGCACCCCTGCTCGCTTTAGATCCCGGCGTAAGAGTGCAGCCCGGCGATAACGATGTTGACGAAGAACAGGTTGAACAGCATCACCGCGAAGCCCACCACGTTGATCCAGGCCGCTCGCGAACCGCGCCATCCAGCCGTCGCTCTGGCGTGCAGATACCCGGCATAGACCACCCAGGCGACCAGCGCGCACGTCTCCTTGGGATCCCAACCCCAGTAACGACCCCAGGCGGCCTCGGCCCAGATCGCGCCGGTGATGACCGCGAAGGTCCAGACCGGCAGAGCGACCACCGCGGTGCGGTAGGCCAGCCGGTCCAAGGTGGCGCTGGTGGGTAGCCGCGAGGCCTGCCCGGCTCGCTCACGTACCAGGTACAGCACACTGGCTACCCCGGAGACCAGCAGAATCCCCGTCGCGGTGATTGCCGCCGAGACGTGAATCGCGATCCAGTACGAGTTCAATGCCGGGATCAGCGGCGTAGCCTGCGCGTAGAGCACCGTGCCGCTCAGGAACATCAGCACCACGACGGGCAGCAGCACGAAGGCACCCAACCGGGGTAACGCCGCAGAACCGTCTTGGGGGGCACCGCGCTGCCGGTACAGCACGATCAGCCAGACAACGACCGCGGCGACGCAGATCGCGGAGGTGAACTCGTACATATTGGCCCAGGGCACCCGCCCGACAGCGATCCCGCGCAATGCCAGCGAGCCGGCGTGCACCAGCGCCGCGAGCGTGGTCAACGCCACCGCGCAGCGGCCGACTCGCTCGGAGGTCCCCCTGGGCAGATCTACCGGTGGAGCCAATGTGACGAGCGGCCCGTCGCCCCCGGCAGCCACCCGCTGGGCGTCAGCGCCGGTCACCGCAACCTTCCCGGCTGCATATCCGACGGCGTGCAGCACCATCGCAAGCAGGTACAACACCAGCGCGGTGCCGTACGCGAGATCACCGTAGGACGCCAAGGTTTCGTTTACTGGCACGGTGACGATCCCTCCCTCGACGCTGCCGCGGTCACCGGTGGCTGCGAGGACCCGGGCGGCAGCAGGTCGACGGCGATCCGGTCGAACTCCTC
>JBOHHF010000565.1:0-2193 GCA_050700495.1 Pseudonocardiaceae bacterium | reverse complement strand
CGGCGTGGCAGGACGTGGATTGGCGAGCGTTGCTGCACTTCACCGGCGGGAACCCGTTGACGATCACCGTGGCGGTCCGGCAAGCGTTACGGGAGCGAGTCGCCTCCACCGAGGAGGTGGAGCGTTTCGTCGCCCGGGTGCGGGCCGGGTCGGCATCGTTGGAGCCTGCCGACGATGCGGCGCTGGGGCGGGACCGGTCCTTGGCGACGTCGTTGGCGTACGGGTTCAGCCACGCCTTCACCACGGAGGAGCGGGCCCGGTTGGCGGTGCTGCACCTGTTCCGTGACACCGTGGATGTCAGGGCCCTGCGCGTGATGGGCGACCCAGACATCGCCGACGTCGACGCTGTGCCGGTGCTGGCTGGGGCTGACCAGGACGGACTTATCGGGTTGTTGGATCGGGCGGTCGACGTGGGCCTGTTGACCAGATACCGGGTTGGCTATTTCGGGATTCATCCGGCGTTGCCGTGGTTTTTCACCGGCCTGTTCACCGACCACATCGGCGCCCCGGGCACCCCGACGGTGGCCATGGCGGAGCGGGCCTATGCGCGCACCTACGCCGCCATCGGCGACTTCTATACCGGCCAGGTCCACGACGGCCGGTCCGCCGAGGTGTTGCCGGTGTTGCGAGTGGAGGAGCCCAACCTGACCTACGCGTTGGAGTTGGTCCGCGCCCACCAGCTGCCCGTGGTCGGGTTGGGGTGCCTGACGGCCCTCAGCAATCTGTACGAGCTGACCGGGCGGAATGTCGAGTGGGCGCGACTGGTCGGCGAGGTGGAGGGCGACTACATCGATCCGGCCACCGACGGGCCGCTGCCCGGCCGCGAAGAGGAATATGTGTACGTCATGGCGTTCCGGGTCCGGATTGCCCAGGTGCGGCGGGACTGGCCTACCGCCACCCGGTTGCAGACCGCCCGAACCGCCTGGGCTCGTGACCGGGCCAGCCCCTACCTGGAACTCCCCGACGGGCGTCTCGACTCCACCGCTCGCCGACACATCGGCGAACTCGCCACCAGTGAGCACGACCTAGGCCGACTCCTGCGGGAGCAGGACGACCCGGCATGCGTCGGCCACTTCCAAGCTGCCTACGACTTGGCTAAGAGGATCGGCGACACCGTCGGTCAAGCCGGCGGCGCGTCTGGTCTCGGCAGTGCCTACCTAAGAGTGTCGGGGTTGCGAGATCTCGACCAAGCCCAGTACTGGCACCAGCGCGATCTCGACCTCAGATCCGAGCATGACCAGATCGGCCGGGCCGGCGCGCACGTTTCTCTGGCCAACGTCGCCTACGAGCGGGCTCTCGACGTCGGCGTTCGGGGTGGCCACGTGGACGAGCTCGTTGCCCATCTCAACACTGCCCACATCGGCTATCAGCGGGCCTTGGACTTGCTGCCCGCCGACCACCACAGCTACCGCGCCGTCGCACATCACCACCTCGGCAACGTCAAGGCCGCGGTTGGGGATATCCCGCAGGCCCTCCACCACTTACAGCAGGCCATCCAGCATATGGAGGCGTACGGCAACACGTATGGGGCCGGGCTGATCCGCTACAACATCGCCTCGGTGCTCTATGAGGCCGGTCGCTCCGGCGATGCCCTGCACTACGCCCGCGCCGCCCTGGATAACTATCGCGACGTCGGACCCGGCGCCGCCACCAAAGCTCAAGAGGCGGAGGAACTCATCCATACTCTGGAACAGAACATCGATCGAGGAATCCCGGACGAGTAGCGCGATGACCAGCGCACGCTACGGACTCGACCTCGATCATGCTCAGGACGCCGCCGGGGTGTAGGTCAGGTGCAGCACTCCGTTCTCGAACGCCTCCTGCCCGGCCAGGGCCAGCGGCGTGCGCTGCGCGCCGTCCGGGAACAGTTTCACCCCCGACCCGAGCACGATCGGGTAGACCAGCAGGTGCAGCTCGTCGACCAGACCCTCGCCCAGCAGGGCGCGCACCAGCGTGCCGCTGCCGCTGAGGTAGATGCCGCCGTCGACCTTCTCCTTGAGCGTGCGGATGGCGTGCGGGTCGTAGGGCCCGAGCACGGTCGAGTTCTGCCACTCGTCGGCGGAGTTCAGCGTGGAGGACACCACGTACTTCGGGGTGTTGTTGAAGAACGGTGCGCCCGGGTCGTCCTCGGCGGTGCGCCCGGACCAGGCCGGGGCGAACATCTGATAGGTCGTGCGGCCGAGCAGGATTGCC
>JBOHHF010000564.1:0-15672 GCA_050700495.1 Pseudonocardiaceae bacterium | reverse complement strand
GCGCTCTGACCGTAGCTGCCGTCGCTTGGCGTTATATCTGCCAGGTGGCAGAGAAAGACCTAAATCAGAGGATGATTCGCTACAGGCCCCGGCGGGTGGCCTCGGCGGCGAGCTCGGCGCGGCTCGCTACCCTCAGCTTGGTGAAAGCGTGCGCGACGTGGGTCTTCACCGTTCCACGGCTGATGAACATCCGCTGGCCGATTTGGGCGTTGGTCAGTCCCGTGGCGACGAGCTTGACGACTTCGAACTCGGTGGGAGTGAGGCTGGCCCAACCCGCCGAGGGACGCTTGCGCTCGCCCCGCGCCCGCGACACGTAGGCTACGGCCTGGTCAACGGGCAGCATTTCGCCTTCGGCCCACAAGGTGTCGAAAGTCGTCCAGACTGTCCCGGGCACGGGTGAGCACACCCTCGTAGTCCGCCTGGTCGGTCGGCCACCGGGTCACACCAGACATCCGCCGCAAGGCCGCGGCGGCGCTGAGGAGACGGGTCGCCCCGGCGAAGCTCTCATGCTCGGCCGCGAGGGCGGCGAGCGCCTCCAGCGAATCGGCTATGCCGGGGTGCAATCTCCACCGGGCCCGCAGGGCAAGCGCCTTGTGGTGAAGTTCTTCTGCTCGACGGGTCTCGCCGCGCCGACGGGCGAGCTGGCCGAGGTAGTAGTCGGCTAGGGCCACCAGCCACCTGTTGGCGACGGCTCGCCCGGCCTCGCTCGCCTCCCGGAGGGCGCGCTGGGCCGTCTGATGCTCACCTTCGGCCAAGAGGGCGGCCCCGAGGATGGAGAGCGCTCAAGAGAGGAACATGGGTAGTCCCCAACGCCCGCAGCTGTTCAACTAGCGGCTCCAGGATGCTCCGAGCTCCGGCCGCGTCACCCCGGGCGACGCACGCTGATCGCGGCGAGCACGGTCGCGGCGAGGGGCGCTGCTGTGGCGCCACCGGTCGCTCCGGCTCGCTCGAGGAATGCCTGCAGGCGCGTCTGCGCGGTGTCGTACTTGCCGGCCAGCAGCTGTGTTTCCGCTAGGAGCACCACCGCTACACCTGCGGTGACCGGCTCCCCGACCTCCTTGCAATATGCGAGCGAGGTGGCAAGGGCTTCCTGAGCTACCTCGAGCTCGCCGCGATGCACGCCCGCCCACCGAGCAGGCAGTGATACCAGCCGAGGAAGAACTTGTTGTCCAGAGGTTCCGCCACCCGGAGCAGCTCGTCGGCGGAGCGTCGGATCTCGGCGTGGTCTTCCTGCATCAGCCACGCTACGGTGATCATCTTCAGTCCATAGGCCATCCCCCAGTTGTCGCCGATCTTCCGGCTGAGGTCGATGCTGCGAGCCAGACCGACCCGGGCCGCCTCTGGATTGGTGAACAGCTGCATGTAGCTGAGGACGCTCAGGGCTCGGGCCGTGGCCCACTCGTCGGCAATCGCCTCGGCCATGGCCAGCGCCTGCGGCCCGCGATGGGCGGCGGTCCCGAAGTCGTCGCTATACATGGCCACGTGCGTCGCGCCCCACAATGCCCGGGCGCGGATCGACGACGGTTCATCGTCGCGCGCCAGTGCCCGGGCGAACCAGCGGCCGCCCTCGCGAAGGTGGCCCCGCAGCTCCCAGAACAGGGTGAGCGCAGTGACCAGGCACAGGAAGGATTCGTCGGCGCCGGTCGTGTCCAAATGTTCGAGCGCGGCGCGGATATTGTCGTGCTCGCGCTCGAGCCGAACTAGCCACATCGGCCCCTGAGAGGCGGCGAGTTCGGGCTCCGCCCGCTCAGCCAGATCAAGGAAGAATTCGGCGTGACGATCCTCAGTGGCGTCGGCCTCTCCGGACTCCACGAGGCGTTGGTGAGCATAGAGACGGATCGTCTCGAGCAGCCGGTAGCGATCCTCAACGGTGGTGATGTGCACAACCTGAACGAGCGATTTGTCGACCAGGCGGGACAGCAGGTCAAGCACACCGTGGGCATCGAGTGGATCGGTTGCGCACACCCGTTCAGCGGCGTCGAGGGTGCAACCGCCAGCAAAGATCGACAGCCGGTGCAGCAATGCCTGCTCGTCGTCGTCAAGCAGATCGTGGCTCCATGCGACCGACGCCTCGATCGTCTGCTGCCGGGGCATCGCCGTGCGATCTCCACCGGTCAGGGGCCGGAAGCGGTCATCGAGCGCGGCGATGATCCGGGCCGGGTGCATCATGCGGACCCGGGCTGCGGCCAGCTCGATCGCCAGCGGGATACCGTCGAGGCGTCGACAGATTTCGGCCACGATCTCGGTCTCGGCCGGATCGAGGGCGAACCTGGGGCGCACCTGGGCAGCTCGCTCGACGAAGAGGCGGACAGAGTTGTCCTGATCTAGCGAAGGCACCAGCCAGATGAGTTCGCCGCAGGCTCCGATCGGCTCGCGCTGGTGGTCATGATGCGAAGACTCGGCGCTGCTCGAAGCAGGCTGTCGACGAGGGGAGCACAGCCTGCGAGCACATGCTCACAGTTGTCCAACATGAGCAGGGACATAGAGCCCCGCGAGCTGCTTAGCCAGTGTGTCGGTCAGGGGTCGGTCCTCCTCGCGCAACCTGAGCGCATGGGCCACTGCGGAGGCCACCCGATCCGGGTCCGACACCGCCGCTAGCTGATGGGGCTACCTTCTCTCGACCCACCACCCCCGTCGGGGCTCGAGCGCGCGGCCGAGCTCGACGAGCTCATGCGCCCGTCCCACGAAGCTGGTGAGCTGGCGAGGCAGGTTGTGGGGGACTGCGTCGAGTGACCGCAGCCGGGAAGAGTCTGCTGGCAGGTTCACGATTGCCACACCCTCTCCGTGCTCCTCGCCACGTCAACATGCTTCCCAGTGCATTGTCCACCGCACGACGCCGAGAAAGGGCTCCGTTGTCCATCGGCTCAACGGAGTATCTCGTGGACTCTGGGCCGGGGTTGGTCCACGGTCTACCGCTACACCGTGGAGAACTCGATTTACGTCGACACCATCCAAGTTAAGGTGGATCCGTGGCCGTCATCGCGAACTGTCGTCGATTTGCCGGCCCCTGGCCCAAGTGGGCGCCGTAGGGGTTGGGCGTTGCCACGTCAGATGCGCTGACTGACCTCGCCGAGCGAGTCCACGGGTCAGGGGGCCCTTCATCTCCCCGCCCGCTCGTTTCAGGAGTCCCGCCATGACCGCTCGAGTCACCACCGATCAGTTGTCCCGCGACTTGGCCGTGCGCGATCTCTCCGATCCAACCGAAGGCCCCCACGCGATCCAACTCATTGTCGACCGTGCAGTCCGCGCGCTGGAGCGGTTGTGGGGATGCGAGGTTCGCTGGTGGCGTGGCGACCGGATCGTCACCATCGAAGACAACTACGACAACCTCGGATTCGATCCGTCGGACATCACCCGCGACGCGCGCTACACCAGGTACGTCGACGACCGCCACATGTTTCGCAGCCACTGGGAATGGGGCTCGACCGGACGCTCATGCTCATCAAGGCGATCCCTGACATCAGGGTGCTTCGCTCCACTGATCCGGCGATCGCGGCGCAGATGTTCGATCTCGATCACTACCGCCCCGTCTCGACGATGCCATCGATCCGGCGCGACATCTCTGTTGTCGTTGATGCCGACGAGCTCGCAGAAGACCTCGGCGACTGGGTTCGCGACGCCCTTGGCGAGGATGCGGCCTGTGCGGAGTCGGTGGAGATCCTGCAGGAGACCCCCTGTGCCGTGCTGCCCACCCAGGCCCTGGTCCGTCTCGGGGCCCGCACGAACCAGAAGAACCTCCTCGTCAAGATCGTGATCCGCCATCTCGAAAGGACCCTGACCGACCGCGAAGCGAACATCCTGCGAGACCGTATCTACGCCGCCATCCACCAGGGCACCGTCCACCAGTGGGCCACGGTTCCCACCACCAGACAGGTGTAGGTCCACGTTCTATAAGCAAGCGTCGCTAGCCGGTCGACTCGACCGGGGACTCCACGGAGGGTCGGCGCGTCCCGCCCCCAGAGGGTCCGTTGGCCGGTGCCGGTGCACCCAGCAGGTGTGCCCACAGCACCCGCAGTGCCCGGTCCGGCCGCACCAACCCCTCCGGCCGGTCGATCATGCCCACCACCCGCAGGAAGGCTCGCCCCAGTGAGCTGTCGGTACTCGCCGCGGCATGCAGCCGAGGAAGGTATGCATTGACCATTCGCACCGTGGCTGTGCGCCGGCCCGGCACGCCGGGGAAGGCCAGATCGGCACCGACAGCGATCTGCCACGGCGTGTCGATCACCTTGGCGATGCGCCGGAAGTATCGTCGGGGTGCGGGCGGTGATCCACCGCGCAGCATGTCCCGCAGCGTCGCCGCCTCCATCGCGGCCACCGTCATGCCCTGGCCATAAATGGGGTTGAACGAGCACACCGCGTCCCCGATCACCAGCAGGCCGGCCGGGAAACAGCGCAACCGCTCAAAGCGGCGGCGCACGCTGACCGGGAACCGGAAGCCCACCGGGTCGTCCAGCGGGATGGCGCCCACCAGGGCCTCGGCGACGTCGGGGAAGCACACGGTGGCCGCGAACGCGGCGAACCCGGCCGGGTCCAGCGGTGGATGATCGCCCAGGATGCCGGCCAGTGTCACCATGTGTAGGCCGTCCTCCAGGAGAGCTACCCCCGCGGCTCGGGGATTGTCGGGAGTCGGGCCGGTGAGGATGGCCACCTCGTCACCAAGGGCACCGGGGCGCAGCCGGTAACGGCGGCTGGAGTAGCCCAGCCCGATCTCTACTCGATCCACCGCGGGCCGGGGGTAGCCGAACTGCTCCAGCCACACCGGTGTGTGCGAACCCCGGCCGGTGGCGTCGACGACCAGATCGGCGGACACTGCCTGCTCAGCGCCGCCCTCGTCGCGGTGCGCGATCCGCACCCCAGCGACCCGGCGTTGGTCGCTGTCGATGACCAGGCCGACGGCGTCGCAGCGCTCGATGAAATGTACCGACGGCAGCGCTCTGACCCGTTGGCGGACGTGGCCCTCGAGGAACGGGCGGCTGGCGCCCAGCGCGGGCAGGCCGATGTCGGCCTGGCGCAGCCGCTGACCCGATACATGGATTCGGCAACCACCCAGAGAGTCGGCGTGCACCGCGCCGGCCTGCACCAAGTGCCCGGTGAAGCCCGGGAACAGCTCGTCGAGCAGCTCCCGGCCGCGCGTGTGTAGCGCGTGCAGGTGACGGCCCTGCGGCACTCCCCGACGGTCGGCGAGGTCAGCCGGCAGGACGTCGCGCTCGACCACGGTCACCCGGTCGTAGACGTCGGCCAGGACGCGGGTGGCTAGGAGGCCAGCCATGCTCGCGCCCAGCACCACGGCATGGTCACCGATCGTGGTCATCCTCATGATGATCCCTCTGCCGGTCGAATGGCTCAACCCCATCAGAGTCGCATGGGTTCCCGACACCGGTCGCGGCTCAGGTGCCTGCAACGCCGACTTTATCCCCAGCCCACCCGCTATCCACAGCTGCAGGTCGCAGCTGGCGCGGTGAGCCGGGGAACTGTTTTAACGTCGCCCCGTGGCTCTGTTCCCCAGCTTCCCTTTCACCGACACGAGTAACTCGCAGGACGCTCGAGCGCGGCTTGTGGCGCTGCGTTTCCCCGGCGAGCTCGGCGATGAAGAGCCGGCCGAGGATGTTTCTGCCGACCAGCCCCATGAGCCTCGTGGACACGGTAAGATCGACTCCCCGGCCGCATCAGGAGAAGGCCGGCTGGTCCGGCGCTGGGTGCCGGGTCCGCTGCGGGACGCCCGGTGGGAGCCAGGACGGCCAGGAGCGCTCGTTCTGTCGCTGGTCGCGGCACTGGCTGCGGTGATCGCCGCGGTCGGAGTATGGCGGGAACGCCCGGTGCCTGAACCAGCCCCGGGCCTGCCGCTGGTCACCGCCGCCGCACCGGCGGCCCCGTCGGCGACGCCACCGCTCGGCGCAGTCTCTGAGGTAGTGGTCAGTGTGGCGGGGCGGGTGGTTCGCCCAGGACTGGTCCGGTTACCTGACGGCACCCGGGTAGCGGACGCGCTGGCCGCGGTGGGCGGGGCACTTCCCGGCACCGATCTGATGGGTCTGAACATCGCCCGGCGGCTGTCCGACGGCGAGCAACTGCTGGTCGGCGTGGCGCCGCCACCTGGGCAGCCGGTAGATGGCGCGGCGCAGGGCGCGCCGGCCGGTACGGCACGGAAGGTCGACCTCAACGCGGCGACGTTGGAGCAGCTCGACGTGCTGCCCGGGGTCGGCCCGGTCACCGCGCAGCGCATTCTCGACTGGCGTGCCGCGCACGGCCGCTTCACCTCGGTAGATCAGCTCCGCGAGGTGAGCGGAATCGGGCCGGCGCGGTTGGCCCGGTTCAAGGATCTGGTGCGGGTGTGACCACCGAAGCGCCTGTTGCCGCAGCGCCGCACGATCTACGCCTGGTGCCCGCTGCTCTCGCCGGCTGGGCCGTGGTGCTCGCTGGGCTGTACCTCGGCTCCGTGGTTGCGGCTGCGCTGGGCGTGGGGGGCCTGCTGGCTGCCGGTGCTGCCGCGCTGCGCGGCCGATCGGCAGTGGTTCTCGCAGTGGGCGGGGTGGCTGCGGCACTGGCTCTCGTGGTGGGCGTGCAGGCCTGGCAGGTCGAGCACCACCCGGTGCGGGCGGCGGCGGAACGCGGCTCGGTAGCGACAGTGCTGGTGCACCTGCGCGACGACCCGCAGGCGGTCGCCGCCTTAGGCTACGGCGGTCGGGGACCGCAGCCCCAGCGAGTGGTCATCCATGCGGAGCTCGAGGCCGCGGAGCTTGCCGGGCACCAGTGGCGGACCGGCGGTCGGGTCGTTCTCCTGGCTCCAGCGCAGGGCTGGACCGGCCTGCTGCCCGGTCAGCGAGTGCGGGCCGCCGGGCTGCTCGCTGTCCCCAACAGATCCGACCTGACCGTGGCCGTGCTGCGGGTACACGGTCAGCCGGAAGTGCTGGCGGCACCGACCGCGGTCCAGCAGGTTGCCGAGCGGCTGCGGTCAGGGCTGCGGCTGGCGGCCGGGGTCCTCGATCCGGAGCCGGCCGGGCTTCTGCCCGCGCTGGTGGTGGGGGATACGTCGACGATGGTGCCCACCGTCGAAAACGAATTCCGCGCCGCCGGCCTCACCCATTTGACGGCGGTTTCCGGTGCCAATGTGGCGATCTTGTGTGGGGCCGTTCTGGGGTTGGCCCGGCTCGCTCGAGCCGGGCCGCGCACCGCGGCGATCCTGGCCGGGCTGGCGCTGGTCGGGTTCGTGGTGTTGTGCCGTCCCTCGCCGAGTGTGCTGCGTGCCGCCGCGATGGGTGCCGTCACCCTGCTTGCCCTGATGCTCGGCCGCCGCCGCTCCGCGGTCCCCGCGCTGTGCGCTGCGATTCTCGTCCTGCTGCTGGTCGACCCGGCACTGGGGGGCGACCCGGGGTTCGCGCTATCGGTGCTGGCCACCGGTGGGCTGGTGCTGCTCGCGCCTGGCTGGGCGGCGGGATTGCGCCGTCATGGGGTGCCGCCGGGAATTGCCGAGGCACTCGCGATCCCCGCTGCCGCCCATGTGGTCACCGTGCCGGTGGTGGCGGGCCTGTCCGGTCAGGTGAGCCTGGTGGCGGTGGTGACCAATCTGCTGGCCACTCCGGCCGTCGCACCGGCGACAGTGCTCGGCGTGCTCGCCACCGTGCTCGGGGCGTTGCACCCCGGCGCCGCCGTCGTCGTGATACATCTGGCTGGACCGGCAGTGGGCTGGCTGGTGGCAGTCGGTCACCACGGGTCCGCAGTCCCCGACGGGGTGGTGCAGTGGCCTGGAGGGGTCTTCGGCGCGCTGGTGCTGGCGTTGCTCGTTGTCGCGGTGCTGCTTGCGATGCGGGCACATCGGCTGCGGGTGCTCGCGGCGGCCGGGTTGGCCGGTGCGCTGCTCGTGCTGGTGCCGACGCGCTACGTGGTGCCCGGCTGGCCGGCGGCAGGCTGGGCAGTGGCAGCGTGCGATGTCGGCCAGGGCGACGCGGTGGTGCTGGCCACCGCAGAGCCGGATCGGGCGGTGCTCGTCGACACCGGGCCCGACCCGGGACTCGTATCCGCCTGCCTGGACCGCCTCGGGATCCGGAGGCTCGCTTTGATCGTGATCAGCCACTTGCACGCCGACCATGTCGGCGGGCTGGTCGGCGCACTGCGGGGGCGGGATGTCGGCGCGGTGACGCTCGGTCCCGGACGTAGCCCGCCGTGGGCGTTCGCCGAGGTGTTGCGGGCCACCAGCGTGGCCCAGGTGCCGGTGGTCGCGGTGACCGCTGGACAGCGGTTGTCCTGGCCCGGTCTGACGCTCGACGTGCTGGCCCCGCTACGAGCCTCGCCGGCCGTCGGGGACCACGAGGCCGAGGTCGACGGCACCACCGTGAACAACACGTCGGTCGTGTTGAGGGCGAACACCCCCGCCGGGCGTGTGCTGCTCACCGGGGACGTGGAGCTCGAGGCTCAAGCGGACCTGCTGGCCGCCAGGACCGATCTGCGAGCCGACGTGCTCAAGGTTCCGCACCACGGCTCGCGCTACGCCGCCGAGGAGTTCTTCGCCGCGGTGCGACCGCGAGTGGCGATTGTGAGCGTCGGAGCCCGCAACCGTTACGGCCATCCAAACCAGCACGTGCTCGACGCGTTGACCAAGGCCGGTTCTCGGGTGGCGCGCACCGATCTGAATGGCGATGTCGCAGTAGTAGCGAATGGTGCTGATCTGCAGGTGGTGGTGCGCGGAGCGGCGGGACGCAATCCCTGATCAACCTTCGAGGGCCTCGCGCACAGCGTTGGTGTTCGGCGCCACGGTGGCCCGCGGTCCCAGACGGTCCTGCACTGCCTCCAAGGTCTTGAGCCCGTCGCCGGTGATGAGCAAGACGGTTTCGGCCTCGGGGTCCAGGTGCCCGCACTCGACCAGTTTCTTCGCGCAGGCCACCGTCACCCCCCCTGCGGTCTCAGCGAAGATCCCTTCGGTACGGGCCAGCAACCGGATACCGTCGACCACCTCGGCGTCGGTGACGTCCTCGATCGCGCCGCCGGTGCGGCGAACGACATCCAACACGTATGGGCCGTCGGCGGGGGCGCCGATCGCCAGCGAGTGGGCGATGGTGTCCGGTCGGACCGGCTTGACCACATCATGGCCGCCCTTGAAGGCTGCCGAGACCGGCGAGCAGCCGGTGGCCTGGGCCCCGAACACCCGGTAGGGCTTGGACTCCACCAAGCCCAGTTCGGCGAATTCGCGGAAACCCTTGTCCACCTTGGTCAGCTGCGAGCCGGACGCGATCGGTACCACGACCTGGTCGGGCAGCCGCCAGCCAAGCTGCTCGGCGACCTCATAACCCAACGTCTTGGAACCCTCGGCGTAGTAGGGGCGGACGTTGACGTTGACGAAGGCCCAGTCCTCGTGGTCGGCAGCGAGCTCGGTGGCCAACCGGTTGACGTCGTCGTAGGTGCCGTCCACCGCGATCAGCGCGCAGTCGTAGATGGCAGTGGTGAGCACCTTGGCTCGTTCCAGCGAGGAGGGGATGAGCACCACCGACTCCCACCCGGCCCGCGCGGCCGCAGCGGCCACCGCGTTGGCGAGATTGCCGGTCGACGGGCAGGCCAGCACCCGGAAGCCGAGCTGTCGAGCGGCGGCCAGCGCCACCGCCACCACCCGGTCCTTGAAGGAGTGTGTCGGGTTGCCGGTGTCGTCCTTGACCCACAGCCGGTGAATCCCCAGCGCGTTGCCGAGCCGTTCGGCGCGGACCAGTCGGGTCAGGCCGGGCTGGGTGTTCGGATACTCGTCGACGTCGTGCGGCACTGGCAGCAACCCGCGGTAGCGCCAGATCGATCGGGGCCCGGATTCGATGTCCGTGCGGGTGACTGAGCCGAAGTCGTAGCCGATCTCCAACGGGCCGAAGCACTCGGCACAAGCGAACTCCGCGGCCAGCGGGGTAGTGGATCCACATTCTCGGCACACCAGTCGGCGCGCCGGGCCAAGATCCAGGTCAGCAGTGGTCCGGGTGTCTAGCGTGCTGGTCATCGCGAGGTCTCTCCTCATCTCTCCCGCACGGCGGGTCGGAATTGGCACCGTGATCGCAAGCGACCTCGCGGGATGAAGATGCGCGTCAGCTAGCGTCGGTTGCCGGGGCTTCGTCGGGCCGATCCCTCTGCCCCTCTGGATGAGCGGTATTCAGTTGTGCTTCTCACCGTACGTCAGTCAGCGCCGAGCGCCCAGCCGGGTCCACCATGCGGGAGCGTGGAAGGCGTCCGGGTCCGATGCAAGGATGGGCGGTGTGAGCCCCCCGACGGTGACGTCCGCACCGCTGCACCTGATCCTCGGCGAGGAGGAACTGCTGGTCGAGCGGGCCGCGCAGGCTGCGGTGGACGCCGTGCGGCGGGCCGACCCAGAGGTCGAAACTCGCCGAGTTCGCACCACCGACCTGGTTGCGGGTGAACTCGATGAGCTGGTCAGCCCGTCGCTGTTCGCGCAAGGCCGGGTGGTGGTCCTCCTCGCCGCCCACGAGGCCGGCAAGGACATCGCCACAGCGGTCCTGGAGCACGCGCGCAACCCATCCGATGGCATCGTCCTCGTCGTCGTGCACGCGGGAGGCGGTCGAGGAAAGGCGCTGGCCGACGGTCTACGCGCGGCCGGTGCCACGGTCCGCGAATGTCCCCGGATAACCCGCTTCGAGGATCGGGCCGCTTTCGTGCGTGACGAGGTCCAGCAGGCCGGTGGGCGGATCAGCGCCGACGCCGTCACCGCCCTGCTTGACACCGTCGGTTCCGACCTGCGCGAACTCGCCTCTGCCGCAGCCCAGCTGACCACTGACAGCGGTGGTTCGGTGGACGAGGCCGCGGTGCGCCGCTACCACCGGGGCCGCGCCGAGGTCACCGGCTTCTCGGTTGCGGAGAAGGTGATGACCGGGGACCGCGCCGGTGCCCTGGAGACGTTGCGCTGGGCGATGCAGCTGGGCGTGCCGCACGTTCTGGTCGCCGACGCCCTCGCCGACGCCGTGCGCACGGTTGCCCGGGTGAGCGCCGCCGGTCGTGGCGACCCCTACCGCCTGGCCAGCACACTGGGCATGCCACCGTGGAAGGTCAAGAAAGCGATGGCGCAGTCCCGTGGCTGGGAACGTGCCGGGCTGGCTCAAGCCATGCAGCTGGTCGCCGTGGTCAACGCCGACGTCAAAGGAGTCGCCGCAGACGCCGAGTACGCGCTGGAACGCGCGGTGCTCGCGCTGTGCGCCGCTCGGCGCCGCTAGCCTTGAATCCGGGGCGAGGAGTCGCTACAGCTGGTTGGCGTGCTTGGCCATCGCCGATTTGCGGTTCGCTGCCTGGTTATGGTGGATGACACCCTTGCTCACGGCCTTGTCCAGCGCCCGGCTGGCGGTCTGCAACTCGCCCAGCGCCCGGTCCTTCTCGCCGGCGGCGACGGCCTCGCGAAACCTGCGGACGGCAGTCTTCAGCGACGACTTGACGGACTTGTTTCGCAGCCGCGCCTTCTCGTTGGTCCGGATCCGCTTGAGCTGCGACTTGATGTTGGCCACGCGTCTACCTTCGATCTTGCCTTCGGGGAGGGGGTGCCGTGGCGCGGCACGGTGGACGATCGTAACAGCCGCATACCACCGGGCGCGAAAGCCGGTAGGACGGCAGCGATGGAGGTACTGGGTTATGGAAGTACTGGGTAGCCGCATCCTGCTCCACCCGCGGGACCGCGAGCGGTCGACGGTGTTCTACCGCGACGTGCTCGGGCTCGCGGTCCACCGTGAGTTCCCCGGCGGCACGGTCTTCGTCCTCGGAGGTGGTTTTCTCGAGGTGTCCGGGCAGTCCGCTGCGGGCCCGAGTGCGGCGACCGTGGTGTGGTTGCAGGTCCGCGACCTGGCGGTGACAGCAGCCGAGCTCATCCAGCGGGGGGTCGAGGTGCTCCGGGAGCCGCGTCGGGAACCATGGGGGCTCGACGAGATGTGGATCGCCGACCCGGACGGCCTGCGGCTGGTGATCGTCGAGGTGCCTGCCGACCATCCGCTGCGTGTTGACCAGCGGTCGGTGTCCTAGCACCGAGTGCACCCATTGTGGATGTACTCGACGCCCACATCGCAGCAGCACCGCGCATCAGAGCTGATGTCGAGGTGCTGTCCCGCACTCGTTAGCCCGCTTAGAAAACCCGGTAGGGCAGGAACTTCCCGTCCAGCACCAGGCGTACCCGGTCACCCTTGGGGTCTTCGCGGCGTTCGAAGGACAGCTCGAAGTCGATGGCGCTCATGATGCCGTCACCGAACTCCTCCCGGATCAGCTCGGCCAGTGTGCTGCCGTAGACCTGCACCATCTCCTGCAGCCGGTAGACCACCGGTTCGGAGGCGTCAACCACCTCCGCGCCGCGCACCGGCGGCAGCTGCAAGGCGTCGACGACCTCATTTTCAAGGTGCAGCAGGCGCCCCACTGCGCGGGCTTGTTCGGCGTCCAGCGGCTGCTGGCCCAGCACGGCCGACGTGCTCCACACCAGCGAGCGGTCCAGGGTCTTCGCGATGGTCGTCCACGACACCTGGTGGCGGTGCTTGGCGGCCAGTGCGGCGGCCGCGGCTTCCCGGCGTCCCAACATGGGCAGCGGAACGATCGTCACAGTGGGTCTCCTCCTGGGTGGGGTGCTCACTGCCGATCATCCCGCCGCGCCCGGTCGGCGTCACGCAGCTGAGAGCGAACAGCCTGGGGACGCGGCCCGGAGCGTGCCCCACGTGGCGTGCGACCATGACGCGATCCCCTAATGCCCTTGAGGACTGCTGAGTGACCACGTTCGCCGACAAGACGTTCACCCCTCCCGAGCTGATCCGCAACTTCTGTGTCATCGCGCACATTGACCACGGCAAGTCCACCCTGGCCGACCGCATGCTCCAGCTCACCGGCGTGCTCGACGCGCGCAACTATCGTGCGCAGTACCTGGACCGGATGGACATCGAGCGCGAGCGGGGCATCACCATCAAAGCGCAGAACGTCCGGCTGCCCTGGCAGGTCGGCGGGGTCGACCACGTGCTGCACCTGATCGACACTCCCGGCCACGTCGACTTCACCTACGAGGTGTCCCGGGCGCTGGAGGCGTGCGAGGGCGCGGTCCTGCTGGTGGACGCCGCGCAGGGCATCGAGGCGCAGACACTGGCGAACCTGTACCTGGCGCTGGAGAAGGATCTCCGGGTCATCCCGGTGCTCAACAAGATCGACCTTCCGGCAGCCGAGCCGGATCAGTATGCCGCCGAGCTGGCGCACATCATCGGTTGCGAGCCCGACGACGTGCTGCGGGTCAGCGCGAAGACCGGGCAGGGCGTGCGGGAGCTGCTCGACGAGGTGGTCCGCGTGGTCCCAGCACCCGTCGGTGACGCTGCCGCGCCCATCCGAGCGATGATCTTCGACTCGGTCTACGACTCCTACCGAGGCGTGGTCACCTACATCCGGGTGATGGACGGCCGGATCACCCCGCGGGACCGGATCCGGATGATGGCCACCAACACCACCCACGAACTGCTCGAGGTCGGCATCATCTCGCCCGATCAGAAGCCGTGTGACGGCCTGGGCGTGGGCGAGGTCGGTTACCTCATGACCGGAGTCAAGGACGTCCGGCAGTCGCGGGTCGGGGACACCGTCACCAGCGAGCGTAAGGGCGCCACCGAGGCACTGCCCGGTTACCGCACTCCCAAGCCGATGGTGTTCGCCGGGCTGTACCCGATGGACGGCTCGGACTACCCGGAGCTGCGCGACGCCCTGGACAAGCTGCGGCTCAACGATGCCGCGCTGAGTTACGAGCCGGAGACGTCAGCCGCGTTGGGGTTCGGTTTCCGCTGCGGGTTCCTCGGTCTGCTGCACCTGGAGATCACCCGGGACCGGCTGGAGCGCGAGTTCGGCCTCGACCTCATCTCCACCGCGCCCAACGTGGTCTACCGGGTGGTGCGCGACGACGGCACCGAGCAGACCGTCACCAACCCCGCAGACTGGCCGGACGGCACGGTCGCCGAGGTGCACGAGCCGGTGGTCCGCTGCACCGTCATCGCCCCGTCGGAGTTCGTCGGCACGATCATGGAGCTGTGCCAGGGCCGCCGCGGCACCCTGCTGGGGATGGATTACCTGTCGGCGTCCCGGGTGGAGTTGCGTTACACCATGCCGATGGCCGAGATCGTGTTCGACTTCTTCGACGCTCTGAAGTCCCGCACCCGCGGCTACGCCTCGATGGACTATGAGGAGGCCGGCGAGCAGGTCGCCGACCTGGTGAAGGTCGACATCCTGCTACAGGGTGAGCCGGTGGACGCGTTCTCCGCGATCGTGCACCGCGACGCGGCCTACGGCTACGGCACGTCGATGGCGACCAAATTGCGCGAGCTCATCCCGCGCCAGCAGTTCGAGGTGCCGGTCCAGGCCGCGATCGGCTCCCGGATCATCGCCCGCGAGACGATCCGGGCGATCCGCAAGGACGTGCTGGCCAAGTGCTACGGCGGTGACATCACCCGCAAGCGCAAACTGCTGGAGAAGCAGAAGGAAGGCAAGAAACGCATGAAGACCATCGGCCGCGTCGAGGTCCCCCAGGAGGCTTTCGTAGCCGCCCTCTCCACCGACGCCTCGGCCAAGCTCGGCAAGAAGTAGCGCTCAGGCGGGCGCAGGGCGGGTGATCACCTGTTGTGTGCGTTCAACGACACAATGTGTCGTCTGGGAAACACAAACGACGATCATGGTGAGTTCACCGAAACTGTCGAGGGTTCGTGTCAGGCTTGGCGGGGTTTGGAGGGCTCAACGAACTGAACAACAAGAAGGCCGCCTACGAGCGGATGGGAGCCGCTTCGTACTGGGTGATCGATCCGGAGCCACCGGGCGGGCTGACCGTCTTTGAGCTCGACTCGCAGGGTCGATACCGGGAGGTGGTGAGAGTCAGCGGCGACGAGAAGTTCACCACGGAGCGGCCCTTCCCGATCACGATCATTCCGGCCCGGCTGCTCGACGGCCTGCACCCGTAGCGTTGCCTTCTGGGTCAGCGAGTGAAGACGATCTTGCCGGGGGTGTGGCCGTTGAGCATCGATTGGAAGGCCTGCTTGGCGTTGGGCATGGGTAGCTCGGCGCCGATGTGCGGGCGTATCCCGGTGATGTCCAGGAAGGCCAGCAGGTCGCGCAGCTCCTCGCGGGTGCCCATGGTGGAGCCGACCATCCGCAGTTGCAGGAAGAACAGCCGCTGCAGCTCGGCGTGGTCGGCGTCGCCGGTGGTGGCGCCGGAGCAGACGATGATCCCGCCCGGCTTGAGCGACTTCGCCGAATGCGACCAGGTGGCCTTGCCGACGGTCTCGAACACCGCATCCACCCGTTCGGGCAGCCGAGTGCCGGGTTCGAATGTGTCGTGCGCACCTAGTGAGCGGGCCAGCTCGCGCTTGTCCTCGCTGCGCCCGGTTACCCAGACTCGCATCCCGGTGGCGCGGCCGAGCTGGATCAGTGCCGTGGACACCCCACCCGAGGCGCCCTGCACCAGCATGGTCTGGCCGGGCCGCAGCCCCGACTTCACGAACAGCATCCGGTACGCGGTGAGCCAGGCGGTGCCCATGCAGGCCGCCTCAGGGTAGGTCAGCCACGCCGGTTTGGGCAGCACATTGCGCTCCGGCACCACGACGGTGTCGGCGAAGCTACCCTGCAGTCTCTCGGTGAGCAGCGTGCGGCGCGGGTCCAGGGTCTCGTCGCCGGTCCAGCCTGGGCTGATCACCACGGGGTAGATCACCACCGCGGAGC
>JBOHHF010000563.1:0-1539 GCA_050700495.1 Pseudonocardiaceae bacterium | reverse complement strand
CTCCGCCGCGCGCGCGACTGGTCAGAGCTGGCCGCCCGATTCGTGACGGCCGAACTCGGGCTGCGGGAACCTGACCCGCTCATCGAGGATGCGATGCGCCGACCGGCTCCGGAGGGACTCCGGGTGCTGCTGCCGACGATGACCCGAGGGAGAAGATGGCGGTGACGGCTCCACTCGCCGGCTGCTGGCGTGAATCCATTCCGGTGATCCCGCCTTCGACGAGGTACGAGCTCAGCGAGGTTCTCGATGACCTCGTCGTAGATCTGAGTACGTCCGGACGCTCGTGAGCTGGCCGGGTGACAACGCCGTGCGCGATCGTGACTCCGCCCCCGGCCAGCGCCAAAGTGCGGAATTGCCAGCGCGGTTCGTTCTGGCAGTGGATCCAGGGGCACTAGCTCGTTGGTCGGGATGAAGTCGTCCACTGGTGGGAACTCAGGCTGTTCAGCCGGCGTGGTCGCGCAGCGCCGCCAGGAACGCCCGGAGATCGGTGGGCCCGCTCGTCGCCGCGGTGTGTACCCGGCGCAGGTCGAGCTCGGCGTAAGCGTGCACGACCAGATTGCGGAACCCAGCGGCGCGACCCAGCCGTTGTGCCAGCTCGCCGGGTATCAACCTGGCACCGGCGAGCATGCGGAATGCATCGGCATAGGTAGGTGGACTACCCAGCCCGAGCCGCACACAGCTCGACACTGCGAGATCGATCACCACCTGCACGGCCTGCCAGAGGTGCAGGACAACTGCGTCGGTCTGGGTGCTCAGTGGTTGCAGGTCCCCGGCATGGCGTGGCAGGTGCGCGGCGACCCGGCGCAGATGGCGATCCACCGCCGCAGCGCGCTCGGCGAGCAGCTCACGGTCGATCGCGACGCTCATCCGAGCGCGGCCAGAACATCGTCGTGTGCGCTGCGGATGACGGTCTCCGTGTCGCACCAGAACTGAACGGCCTCAAGCGGGAAGCGCTGGAACTCATCCGATGGACGTTCCAGCAAAGGGATGCCGTCGCGAGCCGCACGGTAGCGCAGCAGTGCACTCGTCCGGCGGAGGTCGACCACGTCGACCTCATCGGTGCCCAGGATCTCGGTGAGCGTCGCCGACAGCGCCAGCAGGTCCGGAGAGTCGTCGGCGAGCACGCCGATATCCCAGTCGGACTCCTCAGTTGCGTCCGCACGCGCTCGGGAACCGTGCAGTACAGCGAGCCGCAGCGCCGCGGCCGCGGGATCCATCGACAGCCTTTCGCGCAGCTCCGCCGGGGTCACGGTCATTAGCCTACGGCGGGCTGCCACCGCCGGTGACGCAACCTGCGGTCACGGAGCGGGCTAAGGCATCCTGCCCGCTCTTGGCGCCGAGCCGACGTTTCGACGTTCTGATGAAGGCGATCACAGCGGGGGCGCCTCTCGACGGAACGTCACCTCTGGAATGTGAACCACCCCGGGTTCGGTAGAGACTCGTTGTTGGGCTCAGGCGACCAGGCTGATCAGGTCGCCCAGCTCGTACAGGGTCTCGAACTCCGCCGGTGGCCTGCCTCCGCAGGCTCCGTGCAATCGA
>JBOHHF010000562.1:0-4960 GCA_050700495.1 Pseudonocardiaceae bacterium | reverse complement strand
GTGCTGTTGCTCGCCGACCACGTGGCCAGTTCGAGTCGGGTATTGCGGGCCGGTCAGCACCTCCTCGAGCTGGTGACCGTCCCGCTGGGCGGTGAGCATTTCCTGCGTCGCCCCCTTGAGAACGTTCGCGCCGCCGGGTTCCAGATCGAACGCCAGGACCGGTTCGCGGCCGGGGTGGTCGAACGACTCCGTGCGCGCAAGCCGGTCGGCTGACCGGCATCTGGCCGGCACACTGCGACGATGGCCGGATATGACCGAGATACGTACCGCCCATACGGCCGATCTGGATATCGCGACCCTCAAAGCGGCCCGGGCTCTCCTTGACGATGTCTTCGACGGTGAGATGACAGACCACGACTGGGAGCACGCCATGGGCGGCGTTCATGCCCTGGTGTGGGAGGGGACCGAGCTCATCGGGCACGCATCCGTGGTCCAGCGGCGGTTGCTGCATGGCGGTCGGGCACTGCGCGCCGGCTACGTGGAGGGCATCGGGGTACGGGCAGACCGGCGCAGGCGTGGGCACGGTGCGGCCATGATGGATGCGCTGGAGCGAGTGGTACGCGGCGCCTATGACCTGGGTGCGCTGGACGCCACCGATGACGCTGCGAGCTTCTACGCGGCGCGCGGCTGGAAGCTGTGGGAAGGGCCGACCTCCACGCTCACACCGACCGGTATCGAGCGCACCGAGGAAGAGGACGGCTGCGTTCACGTCCTTCCATTGGAAGTTTCTCTGGACCTGTCCGGTGAGCTCACCTGCGACTGGCGCGACGGTGACGTCTGGTAGTCCCGCCTCGCCGACACACGGCTCGACTCCTACGGCGTGCGATGCCGCGGCCCGATACGCTATCCACCAACCTCCGAACGGCAAGATACGAGGTCACGCGCATGACATCGGGCACCACCATCCGGCTGGGCATCGGCTTGTCGCTCGGATGGGATGAGGGGTAGACCATGGTCGACGCCGACAACGCCACCGCCCGGACCCGCCAGAACCTGGAGGAGGAGCTGGCACGGCTTCGGGCCCGACGCACCGCTCTTGCCGCCGAACTCGACGGGCGCGATTCCGTCGGAGACCGTGCCGACCACGCTGACGTGCTGGAGCAGGCCGACGACGTCGCGTGGCTGGACGATCGCATCGCCGAGGTCACCGACTTGATCGCCCGCGGGGGGCCACCCAAGCCGCCACCCGGGCGGCTACCGCACGGCGCTGAGATCACCCTCCGCTTCGAAGACGGGGAGGTCTCGACGCTGCGCGTCGTCGCCATCCCGGAGGAGGCCGGGGACGACGGCGCCGACGCCCTGACCCTCGAGAGCCCACTCGGCCGGGCCCTCGCGGGCACCGAGGCCGGTGACATCATCCAGTACCGGACTCCGTCGGGGACAGCGCTGGTCGAGGTCCTCGAGCTCCGGGTGCCAGGGAAGTAGCTCCTAGATCTGCATGCCCAAGCCGCTGACTTGGTGTTCTGTGGGCCTAACGCATCAGCATACGAACCGCTCGGTGCTGGTCGAAGGCCCTGAGATCACAATCCGCCCGGTGGGCACCCGTCGTCTCGCGGCGGGGGATTCCCGATGAGCCACGACACGATCATTACCAGGCTGACGGCCCTGCAAGCCGACGGACTGGCCTGCGTCGCCTGCGGAGCTGACTACCTCCGCGTCCATGTCCCGCATGTACCGGTCGGCCGGTCGGTGACCGGCTCGCAGGTGTTCGCCTGCGTCGACTGCTGCCCGAACGACGTTCAGCGTAGGGCGGGAGGTGGGTTGCGGTGAGCGCCACGGCAACTCCGGCTCGGCGGGACCGCGCGCTGTGCAGTGCGCATGCACCGCGTTGGTCGCGCTCGGCGCGGCGTACGCCTCGTATCGCCATGGGCGGGAGTTTGCATTGAGGTTCGGCGCGGACGAGGCAACGGCGGCGATCTGGCCGTTGATTGTGGACGGGCTGTTGACCACGGCCACGGTCGAACTGTGGAAGAGCGGCCACAGCCGGGCCGGGGGCCGGTGGGCGGCCTGGTTGGCGTTTGTGTTCGGGATCTGCCTTTCGCTGTGCGCGAACGTGGCGGCGGCTCCGGAGTTGAGCGTGTTCGCCGTGGCGGTGGCGGCGTGTCCGCCGCTGGCGCTGCTGCTGGCGGTCGAGCTGCTCAACCGTGCGCTCAAGCGGCACCGCGCCGAGACCAGCATCGAGACCGGCGGGACGAGCGAGACCGGCGAGGAGACCGGGCGAGTGGTGCGTCTCGCAGTAGTCTCCGACGAGTCTCGCCCGCCGACCGAGCCGACAGCGGAGCAGCGGATGTGGGCGTACTACGCGACCGAGCGGTCGAAGGGTCGTACGCCGACCGGCGCGGAGCTGGACCGAATCGCGGGCACGAACAACTACGGCCGCCGACTGCTGCGGCGGTGGAAGCAGAATGGGCACATCGGCGAGAGCGGCGATCGGACGCGGCGCGTTGCTACGGTCGTCACGTGACCGGCTCGTTCTGGTGGGATCTGGTGCTCGGCATCCTCGGCGCGCTGCTGCTGGCATGGCTCGCGTTGGTGCTCATGCTGATCATCGTCCGGCCACGGGGTGGATTGCTCCGGGAGGCACTGCGGGTATTGCCTGACGTGCTGCGCCTGGTGCGCCGCCTCGCGGCGGACAAGTCCCTGCCGCGTGGGATGCGGGCACGGCTGGCCCTGCTGCTGGCGTACCTCGCCCTGCCGATCGACCTGATTCCCGACTTCATCCCGGTTCTGGGCTACGCCGACGACGCCATCATCGTGACCGCCGTGCTGCGCGGCGTGGTCCGCCGTGCGGGCCTGGACGCGGTGCGCGCGCACTGGCCAGGCACGGATGACGGCTTTACCGCCCTGGTCCGGCTGACCGGACTGACAAAGTCACCCCGGCCCTGAGCAGCCCGGTGCCGCGCGAGTCATGATCACTTGTCGAGGTCGACGAACACGCCTGCCTTACAACCCTTGATCCGCGCGACGAAACGCGCCAGCCACCGCTCACTGGGCGGGACGAATCTTGCCTGCGCGTTCGAGTTGCTGGATATAGGCGGGCCAGTCGGTGGTCAGCATGGTGCGAAGACCGTTGCGAAGGTCGGCAACGTCGGACTCGGGGATGCGTTCCTGTTGGCCGCCGGGGCGGTAGACGTAGCTGTTGTCCATGCCCGCAGTGCACAGCATGACGTGCGCGTACTGGGACAGCGACAGGTACAGCGAGGGTACGGGCGCCTCGGCAAGCTCGTCGACGGTCGCCTCCCAGTCGGGCACTCCGACCTTCGGCCAGTCGACGTTGTTCCGGCGCAGGGTTTGGGTGAGTTCGGAGAACATCACCACCTGCTGCTCACCGGCCGGAACCACCTCCTTGGCCAGTTCGAAGATCGCGTACGCCGATGGCGACAGCACCCCTTTCGGGATGAACGACGGCGCGATCGCCAGCGCGCATTCCGCGTGTTGCCCGGTGACCTGGGGCTGGCCATTCCAGAGCGATCACCAGCCAGAACCGGGGTCGGCTCAACGTGCTGGACACCAAGAATCCCCCCTCAAGGAATCGTTCGTCCGGCTGTACGACTTCGTCGCCGACGGCGGTCTCGCCTCGCGCGGGTTCAGCTCGCGGCGGCGAGGTCGTCGGTGAAGTCGAACTCGCCGTCGGCAGCTCCCGTGAGGAAGGCGGACCATTCTTCGGCGTCGTAGCGCAGCTCGACGGAGCTAGCGAGCGACGTGACGAGGGTATCGGTGCCGATCTTGGTGATGGTGGCTACGCCGTTCGTGTTGGCCAAGCCGCTGCGGGCGTCGTGGACGAACGCCGTCCACGCGACGAGCGGGAAGGTGATCGTTCCGGCGGCGGGGTACTTGCTGTGCCGGATGACCGCGCCGTCCGCTGTCGGGGCCACCTCGACGCAGTTCTCGCCGTTGCTGCTGCGGGTGGAGGTCCGCCACTCAAGGCGGTCGACGGGGTTCATCTCAGTCCTCCGAACTTGTTGTCAAGGTCTCGATGCGGGCGGCGATGGCATCGGCGGAATCGGACGTCGACAGCGCAGCGGCGCACAACCGGTCCGCAGACAAAGTATACGCCCCGACCCTATCTTGATCCTGGACGTAGATGGCACCCGTGGGGTACTCGATGTAGCCGATGCTCTGGGCTTCGTCGAAGTCCAGCAGCAGGAAGTCACCGTCGAGCCCGTCGTGGACGGAGACGCTGACGGGCATGATGTGTAGTTCCACGTTGTCGCGCCGCATCCGGGTAAGCAGATGTTCCAGTTGTGCCCGCATGACCTGCGGGCCGCCGATGATGCGATCGAGGACGTACTCCTCGATGACGGCGCGGAACCTCAATGGGTCGGTCTCGTCCGCGAGGCGTTGGCGCGCCATGCGGGCACGGACGACCTGGGATGCCTCCATCGGCGGAACGCGCAGGTTGCCCACGAGCAGCGCGGCGGCGTAGTCCGGGGTTTGCAGTTGGCCCGGCAGCAGGAGCGACTCGTAGGTGAACTCCGAGGTGGCGAGCCCCTCCAGGCCGACGAAGGTTTTGAACCAGTTGGGTAGCACGTCGTCGAAGGGTGCCCACCAGGTGCCCTGATCGGCCCTGGCCGCCAGCGATGTCATCCGGTCGACGTGTTCGACGTCCGCACCGTAGGTGCGGAGCAGGGTCGTCACGTCGTCGGGCTTCTGCTGGGTCTTGCCGGTCTCCAGGTAGTTGATCCTGGCCTGGCTACAGTCCAGCACCTTCCCGGCTTCGGTCTGCTTGAGCCCTGCTCGCTCGCGCGCCACCCGTAGGTCGTGCCCGATCAGGAAGCGCAGCGCGGACGGGTCAGAGCGGTGGTCAGCCACGTGATGTCCTCCTGTATCTCGGCCAGGTCACCCACAGTGTGGCAGCCAGCCAAGCGGAGAACAGCAGGGTCCACCCGAACGATGTATGGAGACTTGTATATATACAAGCTACGTTACAGGGGTACCGACATGCGCTGAAGGTACACCG
>JBOHHF010000561.1:0-10786 GCA_050700495.1 Pseudonocardiaceae bacterium | reverse complement strand
ACGAGGCCCAGTACGTGAAGAATCACCAGTCGAAGAGCTACCAGTGCGCGCGGCGGCTATCGGCCCCGGTCAAGTTCGCGATCACCGGCACGCCGATGGAGAACAACCTGATGGAGCTGTGGTCGCTGCTGTCGATCACCGCGCCCGGGCTGTTTCCGAACCCGACTCGTTTTCGTGACTATTATGCGCAGCCGATCGAGAAGCGGGGCGACTCCGAGCTTCTCGCGCGGCTACGGCGGCGCATCAAGCCGCTGGTCAAACGCCGCACCAAGGAACAGGTGGCCGCCGACCTTCCCGCGAAACAGGAGCAGGTCCTCGAAGTGGAACTGCATCCGCGACACCGCAGGCTCTACCAGACCCACCTGCAACGGGAGCGGCAGAAGGTCCTCGGGCTGATCGACGACGTCAACTCCCACCGCTTCACGATCCTGCGCTCGCTCACCCTGCTGCGCCAGTTGAGCCTGCACGCCGGGCTCGTCGACGAGGCGCACCGAGATCTGCCCAGCAGCAAGATCGACGCGCTGGTGGGGCAGCTGCACGACGTCGTCGACGGCGGACATCGGGCACTGGTCTTCAGCCAGTTCACCGGATTCCTCGCTCATGTCCGCGCGAAGCTGGACGCCGAAGGTATCGAATACTGCTATCTGGACGGCAAGACACGGAACAGGCCCGCGGTGTTGCGGCGTTTCACAGAAGGTTCGGCTCCGGTGTTTCTGATCAGCCTCAAGGCAGGTGGATTCGGACTGAATCTGACCGAGGCGGACTACTGCTTCCTGCTCGACCCGTGGTGGAATCCGGCCACGGAGGCGCAGGCGGTGGACCGGACCCACCGCATCGGGCAGACCCGGAATGTCATGGTGTACCGCCTCATCGCCAAGGACACCATCGAGGAGAAAGTGATGGCGTTGCAGGCGAGGAAAGCCGAGCTGTTCTCCAACGTGATGGACGACGGCAACGTTTTCGGCGCGAGCCTTGACGCCGACGACATCCGCGAGCTGTTCACCTGACCTCGCACTTGTCACTGTCCCCTCGACCGTGTCGTCCAGGGCGATGCAGCCTTCGCACATCAACCGCAAATGCGGAGCTTTGATATTTTAAGCTCCGCAAAAGCGGATAAATTAACCTTATGCGCATATCGTACGTAGCTGCCGTTGCGGTAACCCTGAATACGCGGTGGGATACGTACAGTCGCCATACCACCGTGACGGCTCCTCGGGGATCCCTGGTTGCCGAGGGTCTCACCACCTGCGGTCGGCGCCCCGACCGAACGAGGAGGAGGCCCGTGACGCGCATCACTGTCATGGTCGACGGCATCTCCTACGTCGACGATGTCGAACCGCGAATGCTGCTGGTGCACTACCTGCGGGAGCGGCTGGGAAAGACCGGGACCGTCGTCGGCTGCGACACCAGCAACTGCGGCGCCTGCACCGTGCACCTCGACGGGCGCAGCGTGAAGTCCTGCTCGGTCCTCGCGGTCCAGGTCGACGGGAGTGAGATCACCACCATCGAGGGCATCGCCCGGGACGGGCAGCTGCACCCGATGCAGCAGGCCTTCCACGACCACCACGCCTTGCAGTGCGGCTTCTGCACCCCCGGCATGATCATGCAGGCGATCGACCTGCTCGGTGACGAGCCCGATCCGGACGAGCAGACCGTGCGCGCGGGTCTGGAGGGCAACCTCTGCCGGTGCACCGGTTACCAGAATATCGTGCGGGCCGTGCTCGACGCCGCGCGGCAGCTCAGCACCGTCGGCGCGGGAGGGAACCGATGACCACCACCGCGGAACCGGCGACCGCCGAGTTCGGCCGGGCCCGCAAGCGCAAGGAGGACGCCCGGCTGATCACCGGACGGACCCGCTGGACGGACAACATCGCGCTGCCCGGGATGCTGCACCTCGCGGTCGTCCGCAGCCCGCTGGCCCACGCCACGATCACCGGCATCGACACCGACGCGGCCAAGCGGCTGCCCGGGGTGCACGGCGTGTTCACCGCCACCGATCTGGGTGCCGAGGAGATCAGCCTGCCCTGCGCGTGGCCGATCACACCGGACATGAAGGCGCCGAAGGCCCCGCCGCTGGCCACCGACACCGTGCACTTCGCCGGTGAGGGGGTTGCGCTGGTGGTGGCCCGCGATGCCGCGACCGCCCAGGACGCCGCCGAGGCCGTCGAGATCGGCTACGACCGGCTGGAACCGGTGCTGGACCTGGAGACCGCGCTGGCCGACGGCGCCACCCTGGTACACCCCGAGCTGGAAACCAACCGCAACGCGTTGTGGGTCTTCGACTCCGGCGAGGCCGGCAGCGGGGGCAGCGCCGACGACGCCATCGCCGCGGCGGAGGCCGACCCGGACAGCATCGTGGTCCGCCGCCGGTTCCGCCAGCAGCGCCTGATCCCGGCGTTCATGGAACCGCGCTCGGTCGTGGTCGACCCGACCGGCGAGCAGCTGACCATGTGGTCGTCCACCCAGGTACCGCACATCGTCAGGACGATGACCGCACTCACCCTGGGCCTGCCCGAGCACAAGGTCCGCGTCATCGCACCGGACGTCGGCGGTGGTTTCGGCGGCAAGCTCCAGGTGATACCGGAGGAGATCCTCACCGTGCTGGTCGCCCGGCGGATGGGCAAGCCGGTCAAGTGGACCGAGACCCGCTCGGACTGCATGCTTGCCGCGCACCACGGCCGAGACCAGATCCAGGACCTGACGCTGGCGGCCCGCAGGGACGGCACCGTCACCGGGCTCAAGGTCGAGCTGATGGCCGACATGGGCGCATACCTGCGCATCATCACACCGGGTACACCGCTGCTGGGTGCGTTCATGTACGTCGGGATCTACAAGTTCCCGGCCTACCACCTGGCCTGCACCAACGTGTTCACCACCAAGACCCCGACCGACGCCTACCGCGGCGCCGGCCGCCCGGAGGCCACCTTCGCCATCGAGCGGATGATGGACGAGCTCGCCGCCGAGCTGGACGTGGATCCGATGCAGCTGCGGGAGCGCAACTGGATCAAACACGAGGAGTTCCCGTACACCGCCGTCTCCACGCTGACCTACGACTCGGGCAACTACGAGGCGGCCACCGCCAGAGCCACGGAGCTGTTCGACTACGACGGCCTGCGCGCCGAGCAGCGCCGCCGCCGGGAGACCAACGACCCGGTGCAGCTGGGCATCGGCATCTCGACCTATACCGAGATGTGCGGGCTGGCGCCGTCCCGGGTGCTCGGGTCGTTGTCCTACGCCGCGGGTGGCTGGGAGCACGCCAGCGTCCGGGTGCTGGCCACCGGCAAGGTCGAGGTCGTCACCGGCGTCTCGCCGCACGGCCAGGGGCACGAGACGGCGTGGAGCCAGATCGTCGCCGACCGGCTCGGCGTCGCCTTCGAGGACGTCGAGGTGCTGCACGGGGATACCCAGGTTTCGGCCCGGGGTATGGACACCTACGGCTCCCTATCGCTGGCCGTCGGCGGTATCGCGGTGGTCAAGGCCGTTGACAAGGTAATCGACAAGGCGAAGAAAATGGCGGCGCACCTGCTTGAGTGCGCCGAGGCCGACGTCGAGTTCGCTCGCGGAAAGTTCACCATCAAAGGAACTGACCGGGGCACCACCATCCAGGACATCGCATTTTCGGTCTTCAGTGCGCACGACTATCCGGACGGCATCGAGTCTTCACTGGACTCCGAGGCCACCTTCGACCCGGAGAACTTCTCCTTCCCGCATGGCACCCATCTGTGTGCGACCGAAGTGGACACCGAAACCGGCCGGGTGACGATTCGCCGTTACGTCTGCGTGGACGACATCGGCACCGTGGTGAATCCGCTGATCGTCGAAGGACAGATACACGGGGGAGTGGCCCAGGGCATCGCGCAGGCGCTGTTCGAGGAGGCCGTGTACGACGAGAGTGGGACGCTGACCACCGCGACGTTGGCCGACTACCTGGTGCCCTGCGCTTCGGACCTGCCCAGCCTCACCACCGACCGCACCGAAACGCCCGCGACGTCCAACCCGCTGGGCGTCAAGGGCGTGGGGGAGGCCGGCACCATCGCCTCCACCCCAGCCGTGGTCAACGCGATCATCGACGCGGTGCGCCACGAGGGTGTTACCGACATCGAGATGCCGTGCTCGCCACAGCGGGTATGGCGGGCGGTGCAGTCGGTCCGGGGTGCCGTTAAGTCCACTTCGGACCACACCACCCAACCCGGCGCTGGTGGCGGGTTGGGTTCCATCAACGCTCAGGACAGCCGTAACGGCGGAGGTGCCCGGTGATCCCGTCAGCGTTCGACTACGTCGCCGCGTCCACTGTGGAGCAGGCGGTACAGGTCCTGTCCCGGACCGGCGAGGACGCCAAAGTTCTCGCGGGTGGCCAGAGCCTGGTGCCGGTGCTGCGGTTGCGGCTCGCCGCGCCGACGATGATCGTGGACCTGAACAGGATCAGCGAGCTGCGGGGGATACGTGATGACGGCGACGCGATCGTCGTCGGGGCGATGACCACGCACCACGATGTGATCAAGGACCCACTTGTGGGGGAGCACGCCGCGCTGCTCGCCGCAGCCACCAAGACGGTGGGTGATCCGCAGATCCGGCACCGCGGCACCCTCGGCGGTGCGCTGGTGCACGCCGACCCCGCCGGTGACCTGCTGGCCCCGGCGGTGGCGCTGGACTGCGACATGGTCATCGTCGGGCCCGGTGGGCGGCGCACCGTGGCGGTAGCGGAGTTCTTCGTCGATCTGTTCACCACGGCAGTGGAGCCCGACGAGGTGCTCGTCGAAGTACGAATCCCGAAGAAAACCGGCTGGGGCGCGCACTACGAGAAGTTCAACCGGGTCGCGCAGGCCTGGTCGATCGTCGCGGTTGCGGCGGCGGTGCGGACCGAGAATGGGTCGATTGTCGAGGCCCGGGTGGCGCTGACCAACATGGGCGCCACCCCGGTCCGGGCGACCGGCGTGGAGCAGGCGCTGGTCGGTCAGCCGGCCAATGCCCAGACGATCCGCGCGGCGGCCGAGCACGCGGCCGACGGCACCAGCCCGATGTCGGACGGTAATGCCGACGCCGATTACCGCCAGCATCTGGCCCGGGTGCTCACCGGACGGGCGGTCACCGCGGCCGCCGGGGTGGGAGGCTAAACAGTGGCAGGCTGACCTGCATGAAGCTGAAGAACACGTTCACTGTGCCCGCACCGGTAGACATCGTGTGGCAGGCTCTGCTGGATCCCGAACGGGTCGCTCCGTGCTTTCCAGGAGCCACCCTCACCTCGGCTGACGGCGACGAGTTCGCTGGTTTGGTGAAGGTTCGGCTGGGCCCGATCTCCTTGCAATATCGGGGATCGGGTCGCTTCACCGAGACCGACGAGGCGGCGCATCGCACCGTGATCAAGGCGACCGGCACGGCATCCGGGGGTCAGAGCACCGCAGCGGCCACGGTGACCGCGACCCTCGCCGGCAATGGTGAGGGCACCGTGGTCACACTGGCGACCGACCTCACCATCACGGGCAAACCGGCTCAGTTCGGCCGGGGCATGATCGAAAACGTCGGCGGGAAGATCATCGGTCAGTTCGCGGACTGTCTGGCCAAGAGCCTGGCACCGCAGGAAGGACCCGCGCCTGCCACTGTCGCTCCTGGGTCCGCTTCTGGGTCGCCGGCGACCCCCGCGACCTCTCAGGGCCCGGCTCGATCCGCGCCGCCGCAGCCGGCCCCGGTGTTGCCGGTTGCACCACCGGTAACCGAGGAGATCGACCTGCTCGACGCTGCCGGCGGCGCCGTCGCGAAACGACTCATACCCGCCCTCATTGCACTGCTCGGACTAGCCCTCATCATCCGCCGCCTACGCCGACGCCACCCTGGATCAGGGCATTCTGGGGACCAAACGAACTAAATTCATGCCGCGAACAGGTCGTCGGCGTCGATGATGCGGTAGGCATAGCCCTGTTCGGCCAGAAAGCGCTGGCGGTGGGCGGCGTAGTCGGTATCCAGGGTGTCCCGGGAGACCACCGAGTAGAAGTGGGCCTGCCTGCCGTCGCCTTTCGGGCGCAACAACCGGCCCAGGCGCTGGGCTTCCTCCTGCCGGGAACCGAACGTGCCGGAGACCTGCACCGCCACCGAGGCCTCCGGCAGGTCGATGGAGAAGTTGGCCACTTTGGACACGACCAGCCTACGTACGTCGCCTCGGCGAAATGCGTCGTAAAGGTCTTCTCGCTCCTTGTTCCGGGTCGAGCCTTGTACCACCGGCGCGTCCAGGGCGTCACCTAATTCTTCCAGCTGGTCCAGGTACGCGCCGATCACCAGGGTCGGTTCGTCGGGGTGCCGGTCCAGGATGGCGCGGACGACCGGCAGCTTGCTCCGCGCGGTGGAGGCCACCCGGTAGCGCTCGTCGTTCTCGGCGGTGGCGTAGCCGAGGCGTTCGGCGTCGGTCAGGGTGACCCGTACCTCGACGCAGTCAGCCGGCGCGATCCAGCCCTGCGACTCGATGTCGCGCCACGGCGCGTCGTAGCGTTTGGGCCCGATCAAGGAGAATACATCGCCCTCCTGGCCGTCCTCGCGGACCAGGGTGGCGGTCAGCCCGAGCCGCCGGCGGGACTGCAGGTCGGCGGTCATCCGGAAGACCGGTGCGGGCAGCAGGTGTACCTCATCGTAGATGATCAAGCCCCAGTCCCGGGAGTCGAACAGATCGAGGTGCCGGTACTCGCCCTTGGACTTGCGCGTCATGACCTGGTAGGTGGCGATCGTCACCGGGCGGATCTCCTTACGCTCACCGGAGTACTCGCCGATCTCGTCGTCGAACAGCGACGTGCGCGCGACCAGCTCGCGCTTCCACTGCCGGCCGGCGACGGTGTTGGTGACCAGGATCAGGGTGGTCGCTCGGGCTTGGGCCATCGCGGCAATCCCGACGAGCGTCTTGCCGGCCCCGCAGGGCAGCACGATGACCCCGGATCCGCCGGCCCAGAACCCGGTTACCGCGTCGCGCTGGTAGTCGCGCAGCGACCAGCCGTTCTCGGCCAACTCGATCGGGTGCGCCTCACCGTCGACGTAGCCGGCCAGATCCTCGGCCGGCCAACCGACCTTGAGCAGCGCCTGCTTGAGCCGGCCGCGCTCGGAAGGGTGTACCAGCACGGTGTCGTCGTCGACCCTGGCCCCCAGCATCGGGGCGATCTTGCGGTGCCGGCGTACCTCTTCGAGCACGGCGCGGTCCAGCGACACCAGCACCAGCCCGTGCGTCGGGTGGTGCACCAGCTGCAGCCGGCCGTAGCGGCTCATGGTTTCGACGACGTCGACCAGCAGTGGCTGCGGCACCGCGTACCGGGAGAAGCGCACCAGTGCGTCGACGACCTGCTCAGCATCGTGCCCTGCGGCTCGCGCGTTCCACAGCGCCAACGGGGTGACCCGGTAGGTGTGCACGTGTTCGGGTGCACGCTCCAGCTCGGCGAACGGGGCGATCGTGGCGCGAGCCTCCCCCGCTGCCGGATGATCGACTTCCAGCAGCAGCGTCTTGTCAGACTGGACGATGAGTGGTCCGCCCTCAGGAGATGAGCTCAACGTGTTCCTCCGCACTTGCCGAGCACCGCGGCCGGTGGTCGGCTCGAGTGCGAATCAGTGTCGCAGGTGCGGCAACGCAGGACCGAGGCCGTGCCGTCAACTCCGGAGTGATCCTTCCTCGATCGGCTCTTTGAGAGTCACTCTGGGCAGCGAGGTACGGCCATTCTAGTCAAGTAGTCTACACCGACCGGGTGCTGTGCGCTCAAGACACTGGCGCCCTCGGCGCCCAGAGAGCACGGTCTACGAGACCCGCGAGAAGGCCCTGCCCAGGCCGTCGTATCGTCCGTCCCCTAGATCGGGCGTATCCGGCTCGGTGCCAGAGGTGCCCCGTCCGTGCAGTGCGGACACGGCCCACGACCGCGGCGACCTGTGGCGCGAGCCGGATGCGTCTGCCGGCCATCGTCCAACCCGGGGAGGGGCCCCACTGTGCCAGCGAGCAACGCGCGACTCTCGGCCGCTGCGGGAGGCCGGTCGTGACCGCCGACGTGCTTAGTCCCGCGGAGGCGGCGTTATGACCGCCGACGTGCTTAGTCCCGCGAAGGCGGCGCCGAGGCCCGGCCCGACGGCCACCCGATCCCGGTGGTACTGGCGCAACTGGCCGGTGGTGGTCAAGCTGGCCGCCGTCCTGCTGGTGCCGACCATCGTCGCCCTCGTCGTGGGCGTTCTGCGGATCGTGGACAAGGCCGAGGCCGCTCCGGCCTATGCCCGGATCTCCCAGATCGCCCGCGTCCAGCAGCAGCTGTCCGATCTGATCGGTGCTGTGCAGCGGGAGCGGGACTTGGCCACGGCATTCGTCGCCAAAGGCCGTGCCGGCGACTCGCAGCCACTGAACCAGCAGTTCCGTATTGTCGACAGCAACTCGCAGGCAGTCGCAACGGCCAGCGACCAGGTAGCCGGCCTGCTATCCACTGGTTACTCTGCCGCCCTCGCTCAGCTCAGCGCGCTGGGGCCGTTGCGGACGAGCGTGACTACCGGCTTCGGTCCGGTCGAAGCGGTGGTCACCGAGTACAGCGCCACCATCGACCCGCTGATCGAGCTGGATGCCGCGCTGACCCGTCAGCTTGACGATGTCGCGGTCACCAATGACGCCGCCGCCGAGCATGCGCTGATCGCCGGTCGGGAGCAGATCGGTCGCCAGCACGCCATCATCTCCGCGGCCCTCTACGCCAACCGTCTCACTCCCGGTCAGATCGAGGATGTGCGGACGGCGACGGTCCGGCTGGGCATCGAACAGGACGCGTTCCGGGCCGCACTGGCGCCCGCGGATCGCGCTGACGCCGCTCAGGTCGGTGGCGACGCCGAGGCGTCCCGGCAGCGGCTGCTGCAACTCGTGCTCAACCGCGGTGTCGTCGGCGACTCGCTGAACACGTCACCGGAGGAGTGGGACAGGCGCAATGCGGTGGTCATCGGCAACATCGCCACCGTCGAGAAGGAACTTCGGCAGCGGATCGATCGAACCGCGCTGGCGTTGCGCGATGAGGTGCGCACCTCGGCCGGGCTGAATTCGGTCATCCTGTTCTTCGCGCTGGCGCTGGGTATAGTGGTTGGTTTCTTCGTCATTCGAGCGCTGCTGCGGTCGCTCGGTGTGCTCAGGCGCACGGCACTCGACGTGGCCGACCGGCTGCCTGAGGCGATGGCGCGGATCCGCGACGGCGACGTGCCCGAGCAGGTGATCGCCCCGGTGGCGGTCAATACTCGCGAGGAGATCGGCCAGGTTGCCAGGGCGTTCGACGAGGTGCACAGTCAAGCGGTGCGGCTGGCCGGCGAGCAGGCCCAGCTACGCGCCAACGTCAACGACATCTTCGTCAACCTGTCGCGCCGCACCCAGGGTCTGGTCGAGCGGCAGCTCAAGCTCATCGACCGGCTGGAGAGCGGCGAGCAGGACCCCAAGCAGCTGGACAACCTGTTCCAGCTTGATCACCTTGCCACCCGGATGCGGCGAAACAGCGAGAACCTGCTGGTCCTGGCCGGCACTGATTCGGCCAACCGGTCGGGCCGCCCGGTTCGCCTGGTCGACGTGCTGCGCGCCGCGGTGTCGGAGGTGGAGCAGTACCAGCGGCTCGTGCTGCAGCAGCCACCCGTCGTTCTGGTGCTTGGCCGGGCGGCGAGCGACCTGGTGCACCTGCTGGCCGAGCTGCTGGACAACGCGACCCAGTTCTCACCGCCGGACAGCCACGTGATGATCTCCAGCGACTTCGGTAGCGAGGGCACGGTCACGATTGAGGTCGCCGACCGCGGGGTGGGGATGACCGAGACCGAGTTCACAGAGGCAAACGAGCGTTTGGCCACTCCGCCCGTGGTGGATGCCTCGGTGTCGCGCCGGATGGGGCTTTTCGTCGTCGGGCGGTTGGCTGTCCGGCACGGCATCGATGTCCGGCTGCGCCGTGGCGAAGGCGGTGTGGGTGTCTGGGCCTCCGTCACGATGCCGCCCCGGCTGGTCCGGCTGGTGTCGGAAGCCGTCGATCCGTGGGTGGCGACCGCCGCTGAGCTGGCTGCAGGCAATGGGTCTGCGGATATCGCCGGGTCTGCGGGTATCGAGTCTGAAGGTAACGGGTCTGGAAATAACGGGTCTGGAAATAACGGGTCTAGAAATAACGGGCTTCGTCGGGGCGAGGCCGCGCCGCTGGCCGTCAGTTCCACCGCCGGCAGTGGTGCCCCCGTTCCTGAGGCGGACCGCGACCACGCAGGTGTGCCTGAGGTCAACAGCAACGGCATCAGCGCGGCCAACCTGCCCACCCCGCCGAAGAAAATTGCCAAGGATGCTTCGGGCGGCTCGAAGCTGCCGGTGCGGACCGCTAAGCGGTTGGCGCCGGCAGGTCCGCCGCCTGCTCCGCCCGGTCCGCCGGCCAGCCCGCCGGTGGACGTTCCGGTGGGAGTCCCCAGCGGCGGTGCATCCAGTGCGGACCTGTTCCGACCCGCCCGGGCCACTGTGGCGGGGCCGGTCGGACCGGGGCACCGCGTGACGCTGCAGCACTCCACGCCGATCTTCGATGATGTGGCGTCGGCGTGGTTCAAGGAGCACGAGGCCATCCCAGTGCGCTGGACCTCGCCATTGGCGAGTGGCCCGGCCGCGGCGACGCCGGACGCTGCGGCGAGCAGACCAGCTGCGGTGACGCCTGAGGCTCCGGCGATGCCGGAGGCCGCAGTGCCCGGTGCGGCTGCGGTGTCTGGCGAGGCTGCGGTGTCTGGCGAGGCTGCGGTGTCTGGCGAGGCTGCGGTGTCTGGCGAGGCTGCGGTGTCTGGCGAGGCTGCGGTGTCTGGCGAG
>JBOHHF010000560.1:0-1202 GCA_050700495.1 Pseudonocardiaceae bacterium | reverse complement strand
CTGGATGTCACGTGCATCGTGTGATCCCCTTGCTCGGGGTGCATCTTGCTGGGCCTGCCCTGACAGGGCACTTTTGTTTTCTGCTGCCGCTCCACGCTTCCGCGGGAAGCAGCACCCTTGCTGTGTTCTCGTTGCAAGTGTCAGTCGTGGTGCGGGCTGTGATGGCTCCCAGAGTCAGGTCTCAAGTGGTGCTGTCTCCGGAGTTCGCAACGGCCCGTGACGTTGAGCTTCGTAAGGAGGCTGAGAGAGCACGGACGCGTCACTCCGCTTCGCCTGAGGTCAATCGAGAAGTGCGGGCCTTGTCTGGCCCTGGTGGGCGAGCTGTTGGCGGGCCGCAGAGGTGAGCGTTGTAGGTTTACGTCAGCGTGGTCTCGGGCGCTTGTGCTCGTTGCTACTGCTTCGGAGACCTGTTTGGTGGTGTTTTAGTGCTGTTGGGAAGGGCTTGAAGCTCTTTTGGCCCTGGGTTGTGCCCTTGTTGGGTTTCTGTGTCGTTGATGGCTGTGATCCCGGCTTCGTGCACGTGCTTGTGAGGCTTGTGAGCCCCTTCCGCTCCTGCTAGGGGCTTGCGTGGGGACCTTGAGCGTGAGGCTGCCAGGCTGGACGAGAGGGATAAGCGTGCTCGCTCTCCTTCTCCCGTGCGCCGTGAGGACCGTGGGCGGGCTCGTTCACGGTCTCGTTCCCCCCCTGTTCGTCGTGGCTCTGGAAGTGTCTTCGACCCTTCTGCGCGTCTTCCTGGGCCGCAACGGAGGGTGACGTTCTCTGCCAGACAGCCAGCCCCGTACCGTCGCCAGCCAGCGGCGCCCGCAGTGGTACCTGAGCTGGGCCAGATCAAGGACCTGCTTGTGGGTCTGGCCGAAGGCCTTGCTGAAGTCAAGACTGCGCAAGCGGAGGCCAGACGTCCTCCGCTGTCCAAGCCCCTCTTCGCTGCTGTGGACGGCCTTCTGCCTGGCCTTGGCGCTGACGGTGGGAAGTTGGAGACCTTCAGACGCTGCCTGCGCATAGCCGACGGGTTGCTGGAGCCGGACGACTCTGTTGCTGCGATTCTTCCTGAACTGTGGCAGCAAGCCCAGCTGCATCCTCAGCACACGGACTCCCAACTGCTGAGTGCCGTTGACTACGGGGTTTCTGTGGCCCGTGGGGCCTCTCTGGTGCAGCCGGTTGCTGCTGGGGGGCGTGGCTCCTCTGGGCTGAGTCTATCTCGC
>JBOHHF010000559.1:0-1309 GCA_050700495.1 Pseudonocardiaceae bacterium | reverse complement strand
TGCCGATGATCGCGGCCTGCACCGGATCACCGGTGATCATCGTCAGGGACGCGAACTTGAGCTGGGCCAGTACCTTCGCGCGGGCGAAGGACGGGCCGTGCCCGGCGATCGCGGCGCTCAGGCGCCCGGCAGCCTCGGTCGCGCTGTGCCCGGTCGGCGCCAGGTCGGCCAGGGCGTGCCCGGTGGACCCGGCGTGCAAGGCAGCGTCCCAGTAGGCGGTGAACGGCGGGTTGTCGGTTGGAGTGGTGTGGGCGAAGTGGTCATCGGCGGTGCCGATCGCGATCAGCGTCTCGCGGACCCGCCGCATCATGGCCAGTGCACGGCCCTGGCAGGTATGCAGCTTCGCCCGCTCGGTTGCGGTGAGCCGATCGGCGCAGACCAAGGCCTGCTGGGTCAGGGTGAGCCCCTCGTCGGGCCGCCTGGTCAAGATTGCCTGAAATGCCATGTTTTCCAGGACATCGACCCGCAGGTGCCAGTCACCAGCCTGCTCGGCGCAGCCTAGCGCGAAGTGGTATAGACGGCGGGCTTCGTCGTGGGCGTTGGCGTCGAAGGCGATATACCCCGCGGTGAGGGCGAGGGAGCCGACCGCGCTGAACAATTCTGGGCGCAGGCGGTCGGGACAAATGGCGTTCAATAGACCGGCTGACCAGCGTAACTGTGCCAGTACGGCGTCCCGCGTCAGTCCGCCGCCGTAGGCGGAATCCCAGGACTTGAACACTTGCGTGGCGATACGGGTCTGCTCGATATCCGTCGCGCCGACCCGAAGAGGGACCGGGGTAGGTTCGCTAGCCGCCAGCAGCGCGGCGACCGGTCCCAGGGCCAAGGCGCTGACGCCCAGGGCAGTGGAGCTGCATAGGAACTGCTTGCGGTCCACGGCCTCCAACCTCACCACCGCGCGGCGGGCGTTGATGAACCCTAACGCGGCGTCGATGGGGATACCCAGGATCGCCCGCAGTGCTTCACGGTACGGCTTACAGGCCAGCGGATCTGGCCGCGCTCGTCGGGTAGCGCGGGCGCATTGCTGCGCCCGCGCCCCCTCAGAACCGGCCGTGCCCGTTTCCGAGCAACCGGCTCAAGCAGGCCTTGAAGGCTCCAGGCTGGGCAGAGATGGTGGGTCATTGTCGGTGGTGGTTCTGCGTTGACAATGAGCGTGTACTAGGCATGGAGTGGTTTCGTTCGGTTTGTGGCCCGCTGTGGTGGCGATTGCGTGTTTGCGGATCGCCTTGCGGGTGATGGTGAGCCACCGTTGCCATTCTTCGGGGCTTTGGGGCTCATCGTCAGCGTACAGCAGGAGCCCACCGCAGAGCGG
>JBOHHF010000558.1:0-6421 GCA_050700495.1 Pseudonocardiaceae bacterium | reverse complement strand
CGGCACCGGTGACGGCGGGCTGGGCCTGGACGAACGGCAAGACCTGGCCCGTCGCGGCGCCACGCTGCTCGGCCGGCCGGAGTTCGCCGCGCTGGCCGCCGCCGCGGGTCGGCCCGCTCGCGAACTGGCTTCTGATGCGATCGCCTGGCGCCACGGTGGTTGCGGCGGTCTTGCGGTGCTGCACGACACGTGGCAGCCCGACGCCGAGGCGCTCGCCGAGGGCCTGGCAGCGCTGGGCCAGCTCGGCGCCACCCGCGTGTGGCGCAACCGCATCGCCTGCGGCCCGCTGCAGCTACGCCTCACCCCCGACGCCCAGTGGTACCGCCTGACCCGCTCGTCCACCACGTGGGACCTCGACGCCCCGCCTGATACGGCATCGTCCACCCGACCCCGCACCCAAGGAAGGTTGGTGATCGCCGTGACCACGTTAGCCCTGGTACTCAGCGGCGCCGGCGTCGCCACGTGGGCGACGCTGACCCACCGCGCCGGCCCACCCGCAACCCCAAGCCCGCTACCGACCCCGCTATCCACACAGCCATCCACACAGCAGCCACCGGCGGAAGTCCCCACAGACGAGGCTACGGACCCACCCTCGGCAGTCAATTCCGACGGCACCGCGCTGGACCGGCTGACCCGGCAGATCTCACTCGACCGACCTCAGGTACAAGGTGAGCTCGCCGCGGCGTGGGTGCCACAACTGTCGTCGAAGAACTTGGGTATCACAGTGAACAGCGTTTCCTACGGCTATCCCGAAATCCTGGATGACCACCTTGCTTTGAGATCCACCTACAGCGCGTGGCTCGTGTGGTCCGGCGACTGGTCGACCTTCGGCCGGGGGGATTTCTACGTCACCGTGGCGCCCGTGTCGTTCAGCACACCGGCGGAAGCGAATGCCTGGTGTGACCGGCAGGCCATCGACTCCGACAACTGCTTCGCGAAGCGACTTTCCACCGTCGCAGGTTCCGTCGGAAGCACCGTCACCCGGTGACTCACCGACCGGGGACGCACCGATCGGGACGATCACACGTGCCGCTGGTAGGAGCGGTGGTGCTCGCTCTCTGTACGGCTGCGATCATCGTGGGAGTGTCGGCGATGCCGGGGAGGGCCCAACCGCACGTACCGGGATCTCCCCGTGCCGTTGCCCCGGTGGCGCCGTCACTCGAGCCGGCGTCACCACCTGAGCCGGTGCGGTGCGCTCAGGAGTCGGCCATCGCGCAGCTGCCGCTCCGGCGCCGGCTGGCTCAGTTGATGATGGTCGGGGTGAACGCCGGGGGGCCGCGGGACGCGCTCGCTGCCGTCACCTCCGAGCAGGTAGGAGGCATCTTCCTGACCGGCTCCGCCACCGGCTTGCTCTCCGGCGGCGCGCTGGCGCAGGTGCAGGCCGTTGCTGTGTTGCCGGTGGCGGTGGCCGTGGATGACGAGGGCGGCCGGGTGCAGCGGATCGACGCGCTGGACGGCGAGTTGCCCAGCGCCCGAACCATGGCGGCGAACCTGCCTGTCGAGCAGGTCTACGAGCTCGCCGTGAAGCGCGGGAGCCAACTACGCGCTCGCGGGGTCACCATCGACTTCGCACCCAGTGTCGACGTTTCCAGCCAACCGGACGGCGCAGTGATCGGGAATCGCTCCTTCAGCAGCGATCCGACGATTGTGGCGCGCTACGCCGGCGCATTCGCGCGGGGACTGCGCGACGCTGGTGTGCTGCCGGTATTCAAACACTTCCCCGGACACGGGCGAGCCACCGGTGATTCGCACCGAGGCGCCGTCAGGACACCACCATTGGCCGAATTACGCAAGGTCGACCTGCTGCCCTACCGGCAGCTGCTCGACGGTTCGGCCGCCGCGGTGATGGTCGGCCACCTCGACGTACCGAGGCTCACCGAGCCGAATACCCCCGCGAGCATCAGCCCGGCGGCACTCGCGCTGCTGCGTGACCAGCTGGGTTTCGACGGCTTGGTGGTCACCGACGATCTCGGTGCCATGGCGGCCATTACCGATCGGGTCGACCTCCCCGGGGCGGTGCGTCACTCTCTCGCGGCCGGAGTGGACATGGCACTGTGGGTTTCGACGAATCGACTTACCGAGGTACTTGACCACCTCGAGCAGGCCGTTGCAGCCGGGTCCTTACCCGAGTCCCGAGTAAACAACGCCGTCGCGCACGTATTGGCGGCCAAGGCCGTCGACCTCTGCTCGCGGGGCTGACGGGGTGGTGAGGTGCTCACCGCGAGGTGAGCCAGGTGATGATGCCGTCGGTGATGGCGGCCGCGTAGCGGGCGCGGCCGTCCGGGGTGGACACCAGCGCGGCCTCCTGCGGGTTGCGCATGTTGGCGCACTCGACCAGCGCTGCCGGGATCTCGGCGAGGTTCAGCCCGGCGAGGTCCGACCGGGAGTCCAGCCCACCGGAGCCGATGTAGCCAGCGGCGGAGAAGCCGGCCCCGCGCAACGCGCCGGCCAGCGCTTGGGCCAGAGCGACCGAGGGTGGGCCCTGGCTGGCGTTCAAGGGCGGGTCGGAGTAGGCGATGTGGAATCCGCGTGCTGACGGCGTCGCCCCGTCAGCGTGGAGGGAGACCATCGCGTCGGCGCCCGCCCGATTCGCCATCGCGGCGCGGTCGTGCACGCACGGGCCGACCCCGGCGTTGTCCGGTCGGGTCAACACCACCTGCACCCCGCGCGCGGTCAGCGCATCGCGGACCCGGAGTGCGACGTCCCAGGTGAAAGCGTGCTCAGGATAGCCGCCGTCGGTGGAGGTGCCGGTGGTGTTGCACGCCTTGGTGTCGCCTCGGCCGTTGGGAACCGGACGGTTGATTTCGGCCGGGTGCGACGCATTGGCACCGTTGTGCCCCGGGTCGAGCACCACGGTCATCCCGGTCAGCGTCATGGGTGGTGCGGGGTCGGGGCTGGTTGCTGGTGTCGTGCCCAATGGCAGGACCCACAGTGGCAGGACCGACGGCGAGGCGGCGGGAGCGTTCAACGGTTCGACTGTCCCACATGCTGCCAGCGCAACCAGGCACGAGACGAGGGCCGAACGTCGTATCCGATGTGGATGAGGCGTCATCGCACCGAAACGGCGATGTCAGAGATCGCGACCCTGTCGAAGGGTTCTTGGCCGCCAGTGGCTTCCCCGCTCACACTGCTACGAATGGTGATCGTCACCTGACTGGTGGCTACGTTGGGCAGGGAAACGGTCTGCGTGGAGCGATCGAGAGCATCAGTGTTGAGGCTCTGCGTGACGGTGCTGCCGTCATCGAAGGTGTAGCTGACTGCGGAAATGCGCCGGTTCTGAGCGTAACGGTCGGTGCGGTCGGAAGGGTCGGTCTTGGCGTAGCCGGGCACTATACCGATACTCGTGAGAATCGCTCTATTCTGAAAGCTGATCTTCAGCCATTCGCCAACACCGTCTCCGTCGCAACGCCACGCCGTATCGGGTAAGTTGTCAATGGCTTTCTCCGGCTCGTAGGTAAAAGGTGTTTTATTGACGTCGTGACCGGGAGCGGACATGCAAGAAGCGGACGCTGAGGCGGTCCCCAGCAAGGCCGAGGCAGTTGGCGACGGGTCATTTTCAGTCAGGGGAGATGCGGCATCCCGGAACTGATCAGGTGGCGGGCCGGGGGCGGCGGAAGGATCGGTGCCGTGGTTGAGAACGACCCACGTTGCCACACCACCGCCGCCCAGAAGCAGGACAAGCACGATGACGGCGCCCACGAATCGGCCCCGTAGGCGGGGCTGGGTGCGGACTGCGGCACTCACCTGCTCACCGCAGCCGGTGCAGAACCGGCTGCCGGACTCCCGGGGAGTGCCGCAGTTCGTGCAGTGGATCATCGGAGCTGCGGTGACCACATCAGTTCCCGCCGAAGAGGGCGCGGGTGAGGGTGAATATCCGGTCGGCGAGCTGGGCGATGCCGGCCACGTGCTGCAGGGGATCGAGCAGTCTCTGCACCAGCTTCCACCGGATACCGACCATCTCCCCGTCTGGATTATCCGCGCCGAGCTCTTCCTCGAACTTGTCGAGTTCGGCCCGCACCTTCTCCGTTTCCGCAGGCTTACTGCCGCCCGCGGCATCGATCTCGGCCCGCAGTAATGTGATCGCCGCCCACAGGTCGTCGACGGAAGCAGGACTCGCCTCGCCGGTCGTGGTGATCGTGACATCCTGGTTGTTATCGCCGATGAGGCTGCCGGTGACCGACCCGCCGATGGTAATGTTCTGGTTTCCGCGTGATCCTTTCCTGCTCATTTTGCTCCCTTGGTCTTGGTTCCACCGGAACGGGTCTCGTTGACCCGCACATTTCGATTGCCACTGCCAATTAATGAGTTGTTGACGTTTCCCTGGATGTTGTAGTTGTTGTTGATGACTTGTTCGGCCATCTTCGTGAACTCGACTACTGAGTATCCTCGTTGTTCGAGGAATTGGCCCACCGCCCGAACCAACACGCGGTCCATGATATTGATGTATCGTTCGGCGTCGGCGTCCTGGAAGTAGGTCTGCACCTCGGTGTCGGCCGCGAGCTCACGTAAGCTCTGTGCGGCACCATAACGAGCGGGTACTATCTCGCCAGTGCGCTGAACCAGTTTTTTGTGTCTGCGGAACACTGATCGCAGGCGCCGGATCACGCTCGCGGGCAATGCCACCAATTCGAATAGGCTGCGGCCGGCTGTCGTCCACGGTGAATCAGCGGGACGGTCGATCGACCGGTAGCGCTCGCTCACCGGGAACAGGATGCAGTAAGTCCACTCGAGGTAGAGCATGCGCTGATCGGTACCGATGTGCAGGTAGCACGAGGTGGTCAGGTCACGATCCCAGGACTCGACGCGGAAACAGCTGTAGTAGCGAGCCCACTCCAACGGATCCTCAGCGAGCGCACGGGCGGCGCCGAGGGGAAGGTGGGCCAGCGGTGGGCGGGAGAGATCGGGCAGGACCGGCGGGTGCATCTGGCCGGAGCGGTTGAACAGCAACCGGTCGGCGGGCATCAACACCTGCTCGCGCAGTCGAAGCTGTTCGAGCCGCCGTCCCGGGCCGAGCGAGGACGAAGATCGCAAGGCGGCAAGACCATCAGCCACGTGGCGGTGCAGGTCATTGACGGTGATGGGCACCGGATCCGCGGCGCTGTCGTCTTCGGACGGTTCCAGGGGCAATGCCATGACCTGGTGGCTGACCGATTCGCCGCCACCGATGAAGGGATCGTAACCGCGATACACGACCACGTCGGCCTGCCCGGCGACCTGCGAGCTCTCATCGGACCGGGCGACTCGGTGCAGCTCGGTGCGAAAAGAATCGTGTCCCAGACCGCGGGCCAGGCGTTCCCACTCAGAGGGTGCTTTACCGGCGTCTGGATTAAAACGATCCCGCCGGAAGCTGCTGTTCATAAGCTTGGTGATGGTGAACTCGTCGGCAAGGAGCACCACCAGCATGAGACCGCCGATCAGCAAGGTCGGCCAGGTAATCTCAGGGAGCAGCTGCGGGGTAGAAAGCTCCCCGAACTCATTAATGCCGGAAGCGCGCCCCAGTGACGACACAAAGAGCGGGAGCAGCACGCCGACGGCAGCCCAGGCGACGACAACCAACACGGCAAAATTGCGCCTATTGTGGCCGGCACCGCTAGCGAGTAGTTGTGTCACGCCCGCGGCCATGCGTCGATTGCGGCCGGCGCCGGTAGCGAGCAGCTGTGCCACGTCCGCGGCCATGCGTCGATTGCGGCCGGCACCGATAGCCTGCAATGCTACCGCCACCGCGGTCACCGCGGCCCAGAAGATCACAGTGGCGAGGTTGACCACGGCAAGGATAACCAGCAGCGCGAGCAGTAGGCCGTCTCGGATACGACGCCTGGTCTGCGCGGCGACCGCCTCCCGGAGCACCGCTGCGGAGTCGACACCCGGTGATGGCGGGATCGCTCGCACCGGCTCGACGAGAAACTCTGCGATCGCTTCATCGCAGAACTGCTCGTCGAGGTGCGCGGCGGCGCACAGATAACGGGTTGTCCCGTCGAGTGTCGGAATCGCGTCAACCGGCTCTTGGCCGGCATTAGGATGCCCATTTCCTTTCGCGGGATGCCACGAAGCAGGCTGTGCTCCCAGTGCGGATCCACACTGTTCACAATAACTGTCGCCGGGTCGAGTGCGATGCGAGCAGTTGTAGCAACTGAGGCCATCGCTCGTATTCGTTCCCGTGGTCATGAACTCCCCTTTGGTGACTGGTCTGAGGACCACTCCCAGCGCGCAGGACTCAACGGAGTGGCCGCGATGCCACCCGAAGGTGTCGACTCGATGACTCCATCGACCAGTGGATGGAAGCTGTTACCGCCTGAGAACGGAGCTGTCCGGGTAGACGAGGCACCGCTGCTCGCGGCGGCATGCTAGCAATCCGGCGACAATGGCCCGCCACCACGGGGGGACGTCGCCACGAACGGCTCGCCGTTGCGGGGTACCCCGC
>JBOHHF010000557.1:0-13131 GCA_050700495.1 Pseudonocardiaceae bacterium | reverse complement strand
GAACCGCCCGGGTCAGGCGGGCCGCCGACGGTGACCGACCTCTCGGCAGGGCAGTGGAAATGGATGTGGAGGGTGGTCGCGGCCGCAGTGGTGGTGCTCTGGCTCGCCGGGAGCCTGCTGGTCGTGTTCGGGCCGCCGTGGACGTCGGGCTCGCTCGGTCGACCGCCAGCTCCTGCGCCACCACCGATCGGTGACTCTCGGACGGCGGACCCGTGCGCTCTGCGCAACGTGACCTCGGTGCAGCGGTTCGGGTCGGCGACGGCGGTCGGCGACTTCGGGTATCCGCAGCCATGCACGATCGAGGCGGCGCAACCAAGCTGCTCCCTGCGGAGAACTCCGGGAGGATCACCAGGTGAGCAAGCCTGAGCGGTCGCCCGTCAGTGGAGTCCAGTTGTTGCCGGCCGGGACTGGGAGCCTTGCCCGGGGCCTGCCGCCGGTGCTGGCGGGGACGTTGTTCGTGCTGGGTGACCGTGGCGGTATTAGCGTGGCGCCAACCGCCCGACTCACCGTGGTCTTCGGCCGCAACGAACCGGAGGTGCACGTGTGCGTGGGCGCGGGCGACCGCGGAGTCAGCCGCCGGCATGGGTTGCTGCGCCACGACGGTCGGCGATGGACGGTGCACAACACCGGACACCTGCCGATCCGCCTACCCGGTTCTCAACTGCTGCTCAGCGGCCATCAGGAACCGCTACCGATCGCGTACACGCCGCTGTTCATCCGCTCGGGGCGGGACCGGGAACACTTGCTAGAGGTCCGGGTTACCGGGCCGGCACCGATCAGCCGTTCGGACGTGCGGTTCGATGACACCACGCACCACACCGCGACGATCTGGGAGCTCTCGGATCGCGAACGTCTGGTGCTGGTGGCGCTCGGTCAGCGCTACCTGCGTCACGAGGCCTATCCGCAGCCGCTGTCGTGGAGCAATGTCGCCGTTGATTTGGCGACGCTGCAGCCGGGGGAGGGCTGGACCCCCAAGCGCGCCGAGCATGTCGCCGCCGCGGTGCGAACCCGGCTGTCGGGACGTGGGGTTGCCGGGTTGACCCGGAATGAGGTTGGCGAACCGGTCGGTAACGTGCTCAATCACAATCTGATACTCGAGCTGCTGCTGTCCACCACGCTGGTGCCCCCGGACCTTCGGCTGCTGGACTGAATACCAAACCCATCCAGTCATTCCCAAATTGTCTGCACAGGTGCAGACCAGTCGGATCCGGCCGGGCCTCGGACTCATCGTGGGCTGACCGGAGTGACGTTCACGTCATCGATCACCGGACCAGACGCGGTGCCACTGGTACTCGCGAACTCAATGGTCGTCTGAGTATCCGACGACGTGAAAGAGAACCTCATGGTGCGGTAACCCATGTTGGAGCGGCTAGTCCCCGTGATGTCTGAGGAAAAGTTCATGACGGGTTGGCCGTTCACTAAAGCGCGGCCGGTCTTCACGGTCGGAGGTCCGTCGGGGTTTCCAGCCAGCGCGAACTCAACCAGGTAGGGCTGGTCGGGGAGCGTGCTGAAAGTCTGGGCTATGGCGCCGTCGACAAGCCCGCTGAGATCCACCGACTGAGCCCCCTCGGCTGCCGACCAGAAACCAGCGCCAAGGAGATCAACATTTCCTCGCGTCACCGTCCAGGCCCCGATGGGCTGGCCCGCGTTCAGCAGGACAAGGGTGTACGTGGGAAGCTGCGGTGTCTCAAAGCCACCGTTAACCAGGACCGTGCGGGTGGAGTGGGTGAGCAGGATCGCCCGGACTATCACACCGGCTGCGACGAGCGCGAGAATCGCACCGACGGTGATCGCGATGCGTCGGCGAGGCGGCCACCATCTCGACCTGAGTTGGGGGTGCTTCTGGCGGCCAGGTTCGGAGAGTCGGGTGGGGAACTGGGTGAGCAAGTCGCGGGCGGTGGCGGCGTCGGGCCGGGTGGCGGGGCTGATCTGGAGGAGCCGCAGGAGCAGGGGTTCGAGTGGCCCGGCCTGAATAGGGGGTCGGATAATGCCGGTCCGGACGACGTTGATCAGCCGCAAGACGTTGTCGTCGGTCCCGAAGGGGGGTTGACCCTCGACAGCGGCATAGAGAGTGGCGCCGAGGGAGAAGACGTCGGAGGCGCGAAAGGATTCTCCTGAGCCGGCGACTTCGGGGGCGAGGAAGGCGGGAGTGCCGCTGATTCCGGTCTGGGTGAGCTGTGGGTCGCCGGTGAGATGCGAGATGCCGAAGTCGGTGAGCTTGACGGTGCCGTCGTGGCCGACGAGCACGTTGCCGGGTTTGACGTCGCGGTGTTCGATGCCGCGGTCGTGTGCGGCGGCCAGCGCGTCGGCAATGTGAGCGCCGATTCGGGCGACTTCGTCGCGGTCGAGTGGGCCCTGGTCGTCCAGGATCTCGCGCAGGCTTCGCGCGGGAAGGTATTCCATCACGAGCCAGATGTCGCCGTCGTCGACCAGGACGTCGTAGACGGCGACGACGTGGGGATGACCGCGGAGCTGGGCGGCCAGGCGAGCCTCGCGCAGGGCGCGGTCCAGGGGAAGCTGGGCCTGCTCATCGTCCAGCCTGGTGACGGTGACTCGTTTGAGGGCAACGGTCTGGTGCAGCAGTTCGTCAGTGGCCCGCCAGACCACGCCCGCCCCGCCGGCCCCGATCTGCTCGTGCAGCCGGTACCGGCCGAAGACGACGGTTCCGACGTTCATCAGCCCCCTTTCGATCCACTGTCAGACGTGCCGAGAACCTGGGAAGGACTGGAGCCGCCCGATAGGCTATCCGCCGCGGTATCGTCCGCTCCGTGCTGCCCTCATCACCGCCAGTCGCTACTTCATCGCTGGCGAGACGACCGCTGCGAACCCTCCACCTGGGCTAAGACATGCTGCTCAGTGGTCCGGCCAGCTGGTGGCGGTGCGAGCCCGTCCCGTAGGGATGAGTCGCCCTGGCGTGCCGGAGCGTATGCGCCCACCAGGCCAGCTGGTCCAGAAGAGCTCCGGCCGCGGTGTTGACCGCATCCGGCTCGCGCGGTAGCCCATGCTCGTCGAACCGTTGGTGCGCCCCGTGGAAGCTCACCGTGTCCCGGATGGTGACCGTATGGAGTTCGGCGAACACGACACGAAGTTGTTCGACCGCGCGAAGCCCGCCGGACAGACCGCCGTAGGAGACGAAGCCCACCGGCTTGGCATACCATTCCCGGCCCACCGAGTCGATCGCGGCTTTCAGCGGCCCGGGGTAGCCGTGGTTGTACTCGGGGGTGACGATGACGAACGCGTCGGCGACGCCGATCCGGGAGGTGAAGGTCGCGCTGGGGATCGGGGAGTCGGCGAGGTCGATGACGTCGACGCTCAGGTCGTCGCGTTGCTTGGCCTGGCCGGCGAACCAGCTGGCCACGACGGGACCGAACCGGCCTTCCCGGACACTGCCCACGATCACCGCTAGCGCAGACATGGCAGCAGTGGAGTTCATGGCGCGAGGTTATATCCTCAACTATTGTTGAGGTAAAGCTGGATGTGAGGGAGTGTCGGGCCATGGACGAACCAACGTGGGATCAGGCTGAGCTCACCGTCGGGCAACTCGCCGCGCGTAGCGGTGTGGCGGTCTCGGCGCTGCACTTCTACGAGCGCCAAGGTCTGATCAGCAGCCGTCGGACCTCGGGTAATCAGCGCCGCTACAAGCGGGATGTTCTTCGGCGAGTGGCACTGATCCGCATCGCCCAGCGAGTCGGGATCCCACTGGCCGACGTCGCCGCCGTGCTCGCCCTACTGCCGGATGGCCGTACCCCCACCCGGCATGACTGGCAACGCATATCCCAACGCTGGCAGACTGAGCTTGATCAGCGAATACGCCATCTCCAACAGCTCCGCGACGACTTCACCGACTGTGTGGGATGCGGCTGCCTGTCCATCGACCGCTGCCGGTTGGCCAACCCCTACGACGAGCTCAGCAAGCATGGCCCGGGCCCCCGGAGACTGCTCGCGCCCTCGAACGAGTCACCGACGTGACCCCGACTCCGCCGATCTGCTGGACGCCGTCGACCATAGACGCACCAATACAAATCCAACACGCCACCTACGCGGTCACCACCGGCAATCCCTCAGCGTGGCCAGCGGTAGCGCAGGAGAGCAAAGCCGTTCGGGTAGATCTTGTGATCGGTCATTGTGGCCGGGCGGGGTCCGACCGGGCCGACGAAGAGAGGAATGCCTGATCCCAGCAGGATCGGATGCATCTTCAGGATCAGCTCATCGATCTCGTCCACCAAGGAGGCGGCGAGTCGTCCACCACCGCAGAGCCAGATGTCCTTTCCGGGTTGCTTCTTGAGCGCCTGCACGTGGGTGATCACGTTCTCGGCGATCACCTCGATCTGGGAGTCCGGTGCTGAGCTGGTCGAGCTGGAGACAAGTATCTGACGCAGATGCGGGTACGGACTGGCAATACCGTCGGCCTCGCCGACCTCGTAGGTGGCGCGTCCCATCAGCACCGTGTCGAACCGCTGGTTCTCGGCAGTGATGCCCACCATTTCGCGGAAGTGGCCGGGGATCATCTCGGGGAACTCTGCGAGAAGGTCAGCGACCTGCGGACCTTCGAAGGGAAAGAAGTCGAAGGTACCATCGGCGCCCGCGATGTAGCCGTCGAGCGTGCAGGCTACGAGATAAACGAGCGAACGCATGTGTCAACCTCCCGAGTGGGCTGTGTTCGGTGACCGTTTCAGCAGGGCGGCCGCGACGATGACGTACGTGGCAATCAGCGCGGCCGGAACCGCGAGCAAGACCAGGCTATGAATTCCGACGGCGTGCAATAGGATCAGGCCTCCGCCATTCGTGGAGGGTACAGCAGAAGGTATTCTGACCCACTGTTCTGGCATCCGGCCACAGGTAGCGTATCTGACCTGGTCACGGTGAGATCCTGGTGTCAGGCTTGCGGCGGGGGCGTCGGTGCGGCAGCAGCAGGCCGGTCACGACCAGCCAGATCAGGCCGGGGAAGCGGGCGATGGGTAGTAGCACGCTGGCGGCCGGCCAGATCAGGGACACGGTGGCGACCTCGGCCACGATGGCGATCACCACTCGGTGATCGCAAGCGGTCTCAGCAGAAGACGCAGCAGGAGGGCGGGCACGGCGATCCCGGCGAGCAGCAGACCGAGGAACACGACGTGGGCGACCCCGCCAGTGAGGAAGGACAGGTCGTGCAGAGCGCGCACGATGGGCACGTCGGTCGGTGCGCACGGTCGGGCGGGACAGCACCCACTGCACGAGGCCGGACAGGGTAAGCATGACGGCGCTGATCAGCCCTCCCGCCAGAGCGATGGTCGCGCCGGGGGCAGTGACCCCGAGCGTGCGCAGTCGGGAACTGGTGGTGGCCGCATAGATCGCCAGCGGGACGGTCGAGCCGAAGACGAAGACGGCGCTGGCCAGAACCGCGTTGGGCTGCTCGGCGAAGTAACGCTGGATCGCAGCGTCGTTGTCGAAGGGTGAGGGGAAGACTCCACCCAGCGCGGCGCTGGTGGCGATGCCTGCGATGAGCAGCAGGAGAGAGACCGTGGCGAGCAGGACCAGCGGAGGACCGTCCTGCTGCCGGGACTGCTGCTCGGATTCGTAACGTTCGGTGATCATTGGTTGACCTCCTCGTCGGCGCCGCGGTGCGAGCGATGCGGGCACCGCGGAGCCTCGCGGTCGGTCATCGGCCATCCGCCATCAAGATCCACGCCATAGCGGGAGCTCGAGCACGTCCGGCGTCCCGCCTCTGCGACCGGCAGCCGGTCGCACTCTAAACCGTAGATCGCTACGGGTTACCGACGTGCAGTCTGGAGACAGAACGCGGTAAAACGGCCGGCTGCCGGTGCAGTCTGGAGACAGAACGCGGTTACCGCCCAGGGGCTGCGGTGAGGGCGGGGTGGGGACGACCGGCTTGGCGCAGACGGGCGGCGCCTAGGGCGCGGCACGCCAGGTAGATCACGAAGGCGATTGCGGTGACGTAGCCGCTGATCGGCGCGCCGGGCGCCAATGAGAGCACGATCCCGCCGAGCACCGCGACCTCCGCGAACAGCGTCGCGAGCAGCAGTGCGGTGACGGGGTTGGCGGTCACCCGGGCGGCCGCGGCGGCCGGGGTGATCAGCAGCGAGAGCACCAGCAGAGCGCCGACCGTGGGCACCGCCAGCCCGGCGGCCACCCCGACCAGCACGGCGAACAGCACCGACAGCCCGCGCACCGGCACCCCGCGGGCGCGGGCCACGTCGGCGTCCACGCTGGAGAACAGCAGCGGACGCCACACCATCGCGAGCACCAGCAGCACACCCGCCGCGCAGCCGCCCAGCAGCCACGCGTCATTGCGGGAGACGCCCACGATCTGACCGAACAGCAGCGACAGCTGGTTGGACGCCCGCCCGGGATATAACCACAGGAACAGCCCGCCCAGGCCCAGTCCGAATGCGAGCACCGCGCCGATCACCGAGTCACGCTCCCGCTCGCGCAGCCCGAGCAGCCCGAACACCAGCGCGGCGACCACCGCGCCGACCAGCGCACCCACGCTCACCAGCGAGCTGCTCACCAGCAGTGCCGCCGCGGCGCCGGTAAAGGTCAATTCGCTGGTGCCGTGCACCGCGAAGGACACCTGCCTGGCCACCACCAGCGGGCCCAGTGCCCCGGCGATCAGGGCCAGCAGCGCGCCGGCGATCAGGGCCTGCTGGACGAAGTCCAGCCGCAACAGCTCACCCGTGCCCTGGAAGGTGAACAGCCGGCGCAGGATCTCCTCGAGATTCACTGGTGCGGGTCCCCAGGTGTGCCGATCACCAGCAGCCGGCCGCGCACCTTGATCACCTCGATGTCGGTGCCGTAGAGCTGTGACAGCGTCGCGGAGTTCATCACCTCGTCCGGCGTGCCGATCCGGAACCTGCCGTCGACCAGGTAGAGCACCCGGTCCACCGCAGGGAGCACCGGGTTGATCTCGTGGGTCACGAACAGCACCGCGGTGTCCGCCGTGCGCCGCCGAGCGTCGATCAACTCGCTGACCACCTGCTGGTGAGCCAGGTCCAGCGACAGCAGCGGCTCGTCGCACAGCAGCACGTCCGGGTCGCCGACCAAGGCCTGCGCAATCCGTAGCCGCTGTTGCTCGCCGCCCGAGAGCAGCCCCACCGGGGCGTCGGCGTAGTGCCGGGCGCCGACGGCCTCCAGCGCCTCGAGCACCCGGGCCCGGCGTCGCGCCGACGGCAGCCCGAATCCCCAGCGGTGGCCGTCCAGACCCAGACCAACCAGATCCCGACCGCGCAGGGTCAGCGTCGGATCCAGGTCCCGCTGCTGCGGGATGTAGCCGACCGTGCGGTTACCGCGGCGCACCGGCTGCCCGCGGATCGCCACCGTGCCGGCCGACAGTGGCTGCAAGCCCAGCAGCACCCGCAGCAAGCTGGTCTTGCCTGAGCCGTTGGGACCGAGCAGGGCCAGGAACTCGCCGGGTGCGATGTCGAGATCCAGCGAGTCCCACAGCACTCGAGAGCCGTAGGCCAGCCGGGCACCGCTCAGCCGGACGGCTGGTGGCGCAGCAGGCCGGGCGGGGATCCGCGCCGGCGAGTGATCGGTCCTGGTGGTCACGGTTGTCCCTGCAGCGCTGCGGACAGCGCGTCGATCTGCCCGGACATCCATCCGCTGTAGTCGGTGTTCGCGGGCAGGGTCTCGGTCATGGTCACCACCGGGATCCGGGCGGCCTCGGACGCGGCGCGAATCTGGCTGGTGACCGGGGTCTCGGCCTGTGGGTTGTAGACCAGGGCCCGCACCTGCCGCTGGGTGAACAGGTCCTTGGTGGCCGCGATGGCGGCCGCGGGTGGATCCGTTTCCTCGTCGACGGCTTCGAGGAATTCGGGCGGGGTGGCGTCGGTGAGCCCGGCTGCGGTGATCAGATACTGAGCTACCGGTTCGACCATCGCAACCCGCTGGCCGCTATTGGCGCGGGCGATTCCGGCCAGCTTGCTTTCCAGGCCTTCGATCTCGGTCCGGAAAGCCTGCGCCCGCGCAATGAATTGCTGCGCCTGCCCGCGATCTTGCTGGCCCAGTTTTTCCGCAATCTGCTGTGCCACGCTCTGCACCACCGTCAGGTCGTACCAGACATGCTCGTTGGGAGGGGCGCCTTCCGCTGGTTTCTGAGTTTCCAACGCGAACGCCTCCACGGTGGGCTTGTTCCCGACCGACTCGAGGATCTTGGGTATGAAATCGTCGTATCCGCCGCCGTTGAACACCACCAGATCGGCGTCGGTGATGTCGGCCGCGTCGGCGGGCTTGCTCTCGTAGGCGTGCGGGTCGGCCGACGGGTCGTTGATGATCGACTTCACGTCCGCCGCGTCACCTGCGACGGCGCGCGCCACGCTGCCCCACACATCGGTCGAGGTCACCACCGCCAGCCGGTCGCTTTCGCCGGCCTGCTGCTCCGTCGAGCCGCAGCCGGCAAGCCCGAGCAGCACAGTCAGCGCCGCCGTGCTGATGAGGGGTGTCGCCGTGAGCCGGCGAAGCCGGAGGGCCATGGTGCACTCCCGAGTGGATACGATCATGAAATGGAAACCGTTTTCGTAAACCACTATAGAGTGTCACTCAGTCGGATGGCCAGTTCACTCTGAGGTGCTAACGCGTTACAGTCGGAGAAGGCGGCAGCTGGGCTACCCGGGCCCGGATCCGGTGGCCCGCTCGTTGCGCACCCGCCAGGCCGGGGCGGTGGGACTGCTCGCCCCCCGGTGTCATGACACTGTTACCCACTCACGAGCTCAGTAGCTGGGCGCACCGGATCAGGCCGAGGTGGGAGTAGGCCTGCGGGTGGTTGCCCAGCGAACGTTCGGCCACCGGGTCGTACTCTTCGGAGAGCAGGCCGGTGGGCCCGGCGACGTCGACGAGCTGCTGGAACAGTTGCTCGGCCTCGGTGCGCCGGCCGCAGGCGAGGTAGGCCTCGACCATCCAGGCGGCGCACAGGTGAAAGCCGCCCTCGCCGCCCGGCAGGCCGTCGTCGTGCTTGTACCGGTACACGGTGGAGCCGCTGCGCAGCTCGGCCTCGATCGCGGTGACGGTAGCGGCGAACCGCTCGTCCCGGGGATCGATCAGCCCGGAAAGCCCGATGTGCAGCGAGGCGGCATCCAGATCCAGCCCGTCGTAGGCCGTGGTGAAGGCCTGTGCCTCGTCGTTCCAGCCTTTGGACAGCACCTCGTCGGCGATCTCGTCGCGCAGCAGCGCCCAGCCGGGCTCCGGGTCCCGGCCGTGGGTGGCGGCCAGGGTCAATGCCCGGTCCACGGTGACCCAGCACATCACCTTGGAGTAGACGTGCTGTCGCGGCGCGTCGCGGATCTCCCAGATGCCGTGGTCGGGTTCGCGCCAACGTCGGGTCACCGCCTGCGTCATCGCCGCCACCAGCTCCCAGTCGTGGTCAGTGACGTGGCCGCGGGCCGCCGAGACGTCCGTGATCAGCTCCACCACCGGCCCGAAGACGTCCAGTTGGACTTGCTGGGTAGCCGCGTTGGACACCCGCACCGGTCGAGATCCCGCGTAACCGGGCAGGGTGTCGATCACCGCCTCCGGACCCAGCGCACCGCCCTGGATGGTGTAGAGCGGGTGCAGCCGTTCCGGGCTCGACACCGTCTCCAGCACCCGGTGCAACCAGTTCAGGTAGCCGTCGGCCTCGGCCAGCGAGCCGAGCGACACCAGTGCCCTGGCCGACATCGCGGCATCACGCAACCAGCAGTACCGGTAGTCCCAGTTACGGACCCCGCCGATCTGCTCGGGCAGCGAGGTGGTGGCCGCCGCCATGATCGCCCCGGTGCCGTGATTGCACAGTCCGCGGAGGGTCAGCGCGGAGCGGGCCACCAGGCCGCGTTCGACCGTGGGCAGGGTCAGCGCAGCCAGCCAGTCACTCCACCACACCGACGCTCGGCGGCGCTGTTCGATCTCGGCGATCGGGGAGGGGCCCAGATCGTCGCTGCCGCAGCGCAGCTCGAAGAGCACCTCCGAACCGGCGGGCTCGATGACTGCTCGCGCACTGCAGTGCGAGCCGTCGCAGCTGACCTGCCAATCCACCCCGGGCGACCGCAGCACCATCGGATCCGAGGTGCCCAGCACGCGCAACCCCTCCGGCTCGGCCTCCAACCGCACCGGTAGTTGACCGAATTCCGGTCGCGGCACGAACTCCACCACCGTCCGGGCCTGCCCCGAAACGACCCGGACGAGATCGTTGCGCCCGACTTCGTCAAGGTGCACCAGGTAGTCAGTGACCAGCAGTCGCGGCCATCGGGTCTCCAGGGTCATCGTGCCCGGCACGTAGCGCTGACCTAAGGGCAGCCCGTTTCGGACCGGCTTGATCGAGAAGTAGCCGGCAGCGGGGCCACCGAGTAGGTCGGCGAAGACGGCGCCGGAGTCCGGCTCCGGGTGGCACATCCAGTTCACCGTGCCATCCGGAGTCAGCAGTGCCACCGTGCGACCGTTGGAGATCATGCTGTGCCGCTCGATGGGCACCGCGTGTTCGCCGTAGAGCCAGGTGCGTCGCTCCTCAATGAGGAATGCCAGCGCGGTCGCAACGTGGGCAGTGGAGCTGACCCGACAGCCGGCAGCGGTGTCCCCTTCACCGACCTTGACGCCCAGATCGGGCCCGGACAGCCGGGCGAAGGCCTTCTCGTCGGTCACGTCGTCGCCGAAGAAGACCGCGGCGGTCGCGCCGAGCTGGTGGCGCAGCACATCCAGGGCCAGTCCCTTGTCGGTCGGCACCACGGCGAGCTCCACCACTGCCTTGCCCTCGGTGACCTGGACCCCGTCCCACGTGCACGGTCCGGCCAGCACGTCGGCGACGGCACGCTGGGCGACAGCAGGCGCTGCGCGCCGCACATGCACCGCCACGCTGGCCGGCTTGACTTCCAGGCTCACCCCGTCGAGACCGCCGGTGATCTGGATCAACTCGGCGTGCAGGCGTTGCAGCAGCTGCCTGACTGCCGGTTCCAGACCATGCACGTACCCGGCGTCGAACTCCGAGCCGTGGCTGCCGACCAGGTGCACCTCGCCGGGCAGCCGCGACAGCGTCGCCAGATCGCGCAGTGCCCGGCCGGAGATCACCGCGACGGTGGTGTCCGCGAGCCCGGCCAGCAGCCGCAGTGCGGTCACCGACTCCGGGCGTGGAAAGGCTCGGTTGGGGTCCCCGACGAGGGGGGCCAGCGTGCCGTCGTAGTCGCACGCGACCAGCAGCCGCGGGCTGCGGGCGAGCTGCGCCAGCGCGTGCCGCAGCGTGATAGGGAGTTCATCGGCGGTCATATCGCCGCCTCCGAGGGGGGAAGTACGTCGGCGGTCACGCGTTACTCCAGGCGGGCAAGATCAGTCACGGACCGCGCGAGTCTATGTGCCCAGAGTAGTGACGCGGGGGCGGGTCAGCGATGGCTCAGGATGCACCGAGGGTGTCGAGGAACGAGCGTGCCCAGCGTTCAACGTCGTAGGCCAGCACCTGCCGTCGCAGCGCCCGCATCCGCTTGCGCCCCGCCTCGGGGTCGACGGTGATTGCTTCGTAGATGGCACTCTTGATGCCGTCGAGGTCGTGTGGATTGACGAGGAACGCGCTCGTCAGCTCGGCCGCCGCGCCGGCGAACTCGGACAGCACCAAGGCGCCACCCAGGTCATGCCGGCAGGCCACGTACTCCTTGGCCACCAGGTTCATCCCGTCCCGCAGCGGTGTGACGAGCATGACGTCCGCGGCCACGAACAGCGCGACCAGCTCGTCGCGCGGGATCGACTTGTGCATGTAATGCACCGCCGGGTGGCCGACCCGACCGAACTCACCGTTGATGCCGCCGACCGCCTGCTCGATATCGCTACGCATCTGCTGGTAATGCTCCACCCGCTCGCGCGACGGGGTGGCCAGCTGCACCATGACGACGTCGTCGGCCGAGATCCGGTCCTCCGCATAGAGCTCCCGCAGCGCCCGCAGCCGAACGTCGATGCCCTTGGTGTAGTCCAGCCGGTCCACCCCGAGCAGCACGGTCGCCGGGTTGCCCAGCTCGTCGCGGATCTTTGCGGCATGGCGGCGCACCGGCCTGCTGCGGGCCAGCCGGTCCAACACGGTCGAGTCGATGGAGATCGGGAAGGCGCCGACCCGAACGGTACGGTCACCGGCGTCGACCTGCCCGGGCCTGGTGCGAACCCCGACGGCGCTCTTCGTCACCGACATCCCGGTCAGCCTGCGTGCCAGGTACAGGAAATTCTGTGCCCCCCCGGGCAGGTGGAATCCGACCAGGTCAGCGCCGAGCAGGCCGCGGACCAGCTCGGTGCGCCACGGCAGTTGCATGAACAGCTCCACCGGCGGGAACGGGATGTGCAGGAAGAACCCGATCCGCAGGTCAGGACGTAGCTCCCGGAGCATCCGGGGCACCAGCTGCAGCTGGTAGTCCTGTACCCATACCGTCGCCCCCTCGCCGGCGCGCTTGGCGGTGGCCTCGGCGAATCGCTCGTTGACCTCGACGTAGGACTCCCACCAGTGCCGATGAAACACCGGCGGAGCCACCACATCGTGATACAGCGGCCACAGCGTCGCGTTGGAGAAACCCTCGTAATAGTCGGTGAGGTCCTGGCTGGACAGCGTCACCGGATGCAAGGTGATGTCACCGTCGACGAAGGGCTCCACCTCGACGTCGGGCACACCGGGCCAGCCGACCCACGCGCCGCGGCGGGAACGCAGGAACGGATCCAGCGCGGCCACCAATCCGCCCGGGCTGGACTTCCACCGCTGCGTGCCGTCGGGCAGCGATTCCAGGTCCACCGGCAGCCGGTTCGCCACCACCACGAAGCCCGCCTCGGCGGTGGGGGTAGTCGTGCTGTCGGTCACCGGTTGGCCTCCCTCTCCACGCCGTCGTCCATCGAGACTAGCGGCGCGGCCCGCCACCCGCCTGTTGCTGATCTTTTCGGACGGTGCGCCTACCATGGCCTGGCAGCCGCCGGCGTAGCTCAACTGGCAGAGCATCCGCCTTGTAAGCGGAAGGTTCGGGGTTCGAGTCCCCGCGTCGGCTCTGGTTTGACCAGGGGAAACACATCCCCGTGGTGATCGTGAACGGTCCGCGTGACATCACTTGTGACGCGAATCGTGTTAGTCTGCGCTCCGTGACGCGATCATCAGCGGCTCCCGAGCGTGTTCGGGGTGGCATCGACGAGCTGCCGAGCGGAGCGCTGCGGGTG
>JBOHHF010000556.1:0-5566 GCA_050700495.1 Pseudonocardiaceae bacterium | reverse complement strand
GTGTTAGAACACTGTTACGCACTCACGAGCGCGCTAGCGCAAATGACAGTCGAACCAGTTCAGCGTGCGGGCCCAGGTCTCCTCAGCGGTGGAGTGGTCGGTGTCGAGGCGGTAGTGCACCAGGTCGGTGGCCACCCGGGCGGAATGGGCCGCCTCCCGCAGCTTGTGCACCTCCTCCTCGGGAACCTCGCTGCCGTGCCCGTACATTCCCAACCAGGGGCAGCGCAGCTCGGCGGCGGCCTCGACCAGCGCAGGCATCATCGGAACCACCGGCTGCACGACCCCGATACCGTCAACGGTCACCGCGGCACCGAGATCGCGCTTGGCGGCGACGATGAGCGCCACCGCGCCTCCCAGCCCGAAGCCGACCACTCCGATCCGGTCGGCGGTCACACCGTGCTGTATCAACCAGTCGAACGAGGCACCGATGTCGGCATCGACAGAATCCGCGGACAGCCGTGCAACGTAGCCGGGCACCTGCTCCGGATTGCCGTCGGGCAGCTCATCGACGCCGTCTCGGTGGTAGAGGTGCGGGATCACCCCCAGCCAGCCCTCGCCGGCCAGGCCCTCGGCAAGCTGCCAGACGGCGTCGGTGACGCCGCGGGCCTCCGGCACAACGACGATGCCGCCGCGGATCGCGGATTCCGGTGCAGCGACGGTCAGCCGCAGCTCACTGCCGTCGGAGAGCGGGATCCGCTCGAAACTACGCTGCGTCATGACTCACCCAACTCTTCGACGGTGAAGACCGGTGAATGGGCAGCGTAGCGGCTCAGTGAAGGATAGCTGTGGAAGATCACCTGTCAGGTGAATTGATGCGACGGTTAGGGTGAAAGTCCGCCCGACTGTTACCACTTCCCTGTGACAAGGAGCCGTGATGATCGCGCATATCAGGGCTGACCTCGAATCGTTGCGTGGCTACGTTCCCGGTCGCAACATGCCGGGAGCGGTGAAGCTGGCCAGTAACGAAGTGCCCGAGGGCCCACTTCCCAGTGTCGTCGCGGCGATCGCGGACGCCGCCGCGGGCATCAACCGCTACCCGGACAACGGGGCGACCGCGCTGCTGGACAGCCTCGCCATCCGGCTGAACCTGCCGCAGTCTCATCTCGCCGCCGGATGTGGGTCTGTGACGCTGTGCCAGCAGTTGGTGCAGGCCATCTGCGGCCGCGACGATGAGGTGCTCTTCGCCTGGCCCTCGTTCGAGGCCTACCCACTGATCACGCAGATCGCCGGGATCCGGCAGCGCACGGTGCCGCTGCGTCCGGACTACAGCCACGATCTGCCCGCGATGCTCGACGCAATCACCCCGGCGACTCGTTTGGTGTTCGTCTGCAGTCCCAACAATCCCACCGGCACGGCTGTGCGACGCGACGAGCTGGTCACCTTCCTCGACGCGGTACCTGATGGTGTCCTGGTCACCCTCGACGAGGCCTACCGCGAGTTCGTCACCGATCCCGCGGTGCCCGACGGCCTGACGCTGCGTCGGGCCAACCCGGACCGGGACAACCTCGCGGTGCTGCGAACCTTCTCCAAGGCTTATGGCCTGGCCGGCCTGCGGATTGGGTACTGCGTGGCGCCCGAGCCGATCGCCGAGGCGCTGCGCAAGGTGTCCGTGCCGTTCAGCGTCAACTCGCTGGCCCAGGTCGCCGCGCTGGCCAGCCTCGACGTTGCCGACGAGCTACTGGCCCGCTGCCAGCGGATCGCCGCCGAGCGGGACCGGGTGCGGGCCGAGCTGCTCGCGATGGGTTACCCCGTGCCGGATTCGCAGGCCAACTTCGTCTGGCTGCCGCTGGGAGACCGGACCGCCGCCTTCAACGACCACTGCCTGGAACACAAGATCGTCATTCGCGCCTACCCCTGCACCGGCGCCCGAATCACGGTAAGCACCCCCACCGAGAACGAGGCGTTCCTCGCCGCAGCCCGAACCTTCCCGCGTTCATCGCATTGAGCGGGCTCAGCGGGGCTATCGACGCCCCGTTTACCCCGCTGAGCCCGCTCAATGCGGTGGGGGCGGGAAGGGGGGCGACTACTTGAGGTAGCAGGGCCACCCGTTCGGGGTGGTAACGCGTGGTGGGAGCGGGGCGAAAACCTAGATGATAGGTACGTGCGGTAACGGGCACGGGGGTTGTTGCGGCAGCTGTTCCACTCACGCCATGGGAGGCTTCTGTGTCCGTGCCTGCACCGCCGTACGGTTTCTTCGCGCCGCCGCGAAGCCCGTCGCGCCCGATGTACGGCCATCGTCGCCGTCTCAGGAGCTTCACGCACGTCGCGCTCGGTCTGCTGGCCACGATCGGACTCATGATGTGGGCAGCCTGGTTGGCCATGGCAGGGGTGGCCATCGGCGGCAGCCCGCACCTCGCAGCGGCCCCGGCCGTGCGCGAGCTCCCCGCGGCGCCGACCCCGGCGGGCTCCACGGTGACCTTCGATCAAGTCTGGACCGCCGGCAATGGCAACACGATCGTCGCCGGGCAACCCAGCATGGACATCTCCGACTCGGCGCTGCACCCGGGCGCGCCGGTGATCCGCGTCGCGGTGACCCTCACCAACAACGGCAACAAGGACTGGATTCCTGTCTTCACCACGTTCGGCGCGACGCTCGACCGCGCGCCACTACAGGAGTCCACCGAGGGCGACTGGAAGTACTCGGCCCCGATCGTGCCGCACACCTCGGTAACCCTCAGCAAGGTATTCCTCGGTGGCGGCGGCCAACTCATCCTGGCCGTGAACACACCACAGGGCCTGGCGTTGTTCACCGGTCAGGTCTGACCCGAACCGGCACCCGGAGGGAGATCTTGGTGCCGGTGCCCGGGACGGTGTCGGCGATCAGGCCGTAGTCGTCGCCGAACCGGGCGTGTAGCTGATCGTCGATCGTGCGAAGGTTCACCTGCAGGTCAGCCTCGGCTTTCCCGGGGCCGTCGTCCTCGACGGTGATCAGGCAATGCGAATCGGTGCCGCCGTCGTCGGCGATGCCGGCGGTGAGGGTGACGGTGCCGCCGAGCTGCTTGCGCTCGATGCCGTTGCGGACCGCGTTGTCCACCAGCTGCTGGATGGCCAGCGACGGTAGCACGACGGGTAGCGCGGCCGGCGTGACGTTCAGCTGCATCTGAAGTCGTTCGCCGAAGCGAGCCCGCTGCAGCATCAGGTAACGCTCGATGTTCTCCAGCTCCTCGGCCACCGTGGTGTCGGTGACAGACCGCAGGGAGTACCGGGCGAACTCGGCGAAAACGATCAGCAGGTCACGGGCCCGGGACGGGTCGGTACTGACGAAGGCAGCGATGGTGCTCATCGTGTTGTTGAGAAAGTGCGGGGAGATCTGGTCGCGTAGCGTTCGCAATTCGGTGCGAAGTTGCTGCACGGCGTGTTCCAGGTCGGCAACCATCTGCTGGTCGGTCACCTCGCGCCCGCCCTCTCGCCCACTCAGCACGATCGGCGCGCGGACCGCCGCCACATGCTTGCCAGGTCGCAGGCCGCGCCAGGTCGGATGGCCCAGCCGGCCACGGGGAGTCCATTGCCGGTGCGAGACCTCGCCCAGCAACCGCGGAGCCACCCAGTGCACGACCCGATCGGAATCTCGCGGCACCTCGTCGGCGAAGGGACTGCTGCGCTGTTCCAGCTCGGTCAACAGATCCCGCAACTCCCGGCGGCTGGCTTGGGTGAAGCCGGTCCCGACCTGGCCGGCGTACCGCAGGCCGCGTTCGGTGGGTACCCCGACGAGCAGGGCGCCGATCGTGGCGGCGTGGCGGCGATCGGGCACCCATCCACCGATGAACACTTCCTGGGTCTGGCGCAGCGTGGTCTGCACCCAGCTCCGTGAGCGGCCGGGCCGGTAGCTGGAGTCAGCGCGCTTGGCGATCACCCCAGGCAGGCCGTACTGGGCGGCGGTGTCCAGCACGACCTGGCCGTCGGTATCAGGGAAGTAGGGCGGCAGCACCACCGGACCGTCGGCGAAGTCCAGCTCCTCGAGCAGTTCCCGACGGCGCCGGTAGGGCAGGCCGAGGGTGGACCGGTCGTCAAGCCGCAGCACGTCGAACACGTAGTACGCAACTGGCGCCCGGCGCAGCACCCCGCGCGTCGGGCGTTGCAGGTTCATCCGCAGCTGCAGCTCCGCGAAGCTGGGCCGGCCGCAGGAGTCCAGCGCAACGATCTTCCCGTCCAGCAGCATCCGGCGCCTTCCAGCGAGCGCTTCGAGTTCCGGGTAAGCCGCGGAGATGCTGCGATGGGTGCCGCTGAACAGGCGCATCCGGTCAGGCTGGGCGCAGGCCAGCGAGCGCACCCCGTCCCAGCTGAACTCGAACGCCCACCCCGGTCCGGTCGGCAGCGGCCCCGCTGTCGGCAACATCGGCAGGACCAGGTCGGACACGGCTGCTCCCCGATCAGGTTCGGGACTTCTTCGACGCCCGCCGCCCATTATCGCTCTTGCGCTGCTTCGGCACCTCCACCGGCTCACCACGGGCGGCCTTGGCCGCCTCGACCGAGGCCTGCAAAGCGGTGATCAGGTCCACCGAGGGTGCCGGCTGCGCCGGCGTCGACGGCGCGGCGATGTCCTGCCCGTTGCTCTTGGCCTCGACGACGGCGAGCACCGCCTCCCGGTAATCATCGTGGTAGGCGCCGGGTTCGAAGTCGCTGGACATCGCCCCGATGAGGGTGTCGGCCATCGTCTGTTCCGCATCGCTGACCGTCACCTCGCGGTCGAGCACGTCGAACTGAGCGTCCCGTACCTCATCGGGCCACAACATCGTCTGCAGCGCGAGCACGTCACCCCGCGGACGCAGCACGGCCAGCGATTCCTTGGTCCGCACCGCGATCTTGGCCAGACCTACCCGTCCGGTGCGCTCCAGCGCGGCGCGAAGCAGCTCGTAGGGCTTGCGGCCGACGGCCTCGGGCTCCAGGTAGTAGCCGCGGGCCAGGCCAAGCGGGTCGACCTGCTCCGCGGGCACGAAGGCCAGCAGGTCGACGGTCTTGGCACTGGGCAGCGGCAGGTTCGCGAAGTCCTCGTCGGTCAGCATCACCGTCTCACCGGAGGGCAGATCGAAACCCTTGGCGAGGTCGGCATAGGCGACCTCCTTGCCGCAACAGGTACACACCCGGTGGTAGCGCACCCGAGCACCGTCCTCGGCATGCACCTGATGAAAGGACACGTCCCGATCCTCGGTGGCCGAGTACAGCCGGACCGGGATGCTGACCATCCCGAAGGCCAGTGCGCCCTTCCATATCGCCCGCATCACACCACCCTGCCCCCACCCCGACCCCAAGTCCACCCCAGACCCGGCCCCGTCGCCCGCATTCAGCGGGCTCAGCGGGGCTATTGGGGCACCGGTAACCCCGCTGAGCCCGCTGAATGCGGCGCGTCGTCAGTCGAGCTGCCGCTAGGCGGAACCCGCAGCAGCGGGGTGCTCAGCCGGTCCACTTGCAGCGGGTACAGCAGGACTACCCCGGAGTCGCCGAGATCGGGTCGCGTGGTATGCGCGACGGTCTCCTCGACGATCGCCTGCACCGAATTGTCGGGCAGAAAGAGGGTCAGCCACGGGTGCGGATGAAACCAGCTGCCCTCGGCTCGCAGTAGTTCCTC
>JBOHHF010000555.1:0-1478 GCA_050700495.1 Pseudonocardiaceae bacterium | reverse complement strand
CCGACCCGGTGCGTCCACTGGACGAGCGCGGCCGGGTCGTGACCGAGCTACGGGCTCGGGCGGACCGGGCCGCGCTCGGTGGGTTGCGATCGGCACAGGAGCGCCTAGAGCACACCGCGGCACGCTTGACCACTCTCGGGCCGGCGGCCACCCTGGCGCGGGGCTATGCCGTGGTCCAGCGGGTGGATGGTCCGGCCCAAGGCCAGGTGCTCCGATCTGTGGCCGACGCACCGGAAGGCACCGGGCTGCGGGTGCGGCTGCCCGACGGGGCGCTGCACGCGGTGGTGACCGGTGGCCGATGATGATGGTGTGAGCCGCACGAAAGATCCAGCCACGCTGGGATACGAAGCCGCCCGCGACGAGCTGGCCGAGGTGGTGCGCACGCTGGAGGCCGGTGGGCTGACCCTGGAGGACTCGCTGGCGCTGTGGGAGCGTGGCGAGCAGCTCGCCGTGGCCTGCGAGCGGCACCTCGCCGGCGCCCGGGAGCGGATCGAGTCCGTGATCACCGCTCGCGAGCAGCGTGACACCGACTCACCACCGGTGGGGTGATGATCACCTTCACGGCAGGGGCTTCCCGTGACTACCAGGGGTCAGCGAGCCAGGTCGTAGGCGACGTTGCCAACGATGCAACGGGCAGCTGAGCCGGCCGCGGCGTAGGCAGTGGCCAGTGCGGCGACCGCCCGGTCCCGGTCGATCGAGCCCGCCGTCGATGCGTACACCCGAAGCTCAGCGATCAGCGTCCGCACGTCCCGGTCGACCAGGGACAACCGGTTTAAGTCCCGGTGACTTTTCCTGGGACCCGGCATCGAGGGGCCTTGTTCACCCCAGGTGAACGCTGAGCTACTCAAGGTCGCAAGTCTCGGTCCTGTGATCGTCGAGGCTGCCACGACGCTGCTCTCCTGCACTGGGCCTGTGTGCTGTGCCGAAGCTACGGCCAGGAACCAGAACTACCAGGAGGCTGGCCCGGCATCGATCGTGCCATACCTCGGCGGCGTTACTCGCGGCGGGGTACCAAGTGACCGCCGACTGCGGTAGGTGGGACGCCACACTCACCGACGCCGACAGCGCCGGGTCGTCGGTCATCGACCTGTCATACTCCGCAACGTCAGCCGACCCCTACTGCCCAAGACCGGTGGAACCGTAATCGGAGCACCATGACCACTCCTCAACGATCATCGCAAGCAGCTATTCCGGCCATAAAGTTCTTCAAAGACGCCGTCGAAGATGTCCTTGCCGGATACAAGACTCGTGAGCCTCGCCCACCGATCGTTCCTGCCCAGGAAGGGCTACTGCCCGCACACTATGAAGAGGGTACCAGTAGTGACTACTCAGCGGATCGCCTTCGTCACGTCGCCGAGTAGCCGGGGGGAATCTCACCCCCCGGCTCTCACAGATCCGTACGTGACAGTCTCCCGTCATACGGCTCTTGTCGTTCTGGTCACCAGACTTTGGGGGCGTGGGTAATCCAGGCCCAGTGA
>JBOHHF010000554.1:0-1016 GCA_050700495.1 Pseudonocardiaceae bacterium | reverse complement strand
GGCGCAAAGCGTAGCGACGCTGTTGGCGGCGCTGCACGATGCACTCCGCCTGCCGCAACCTGCGCTGCCCGACGGACTCGGCGCGACGGTCATACGAACCACGCTTCAAACGGTCGAGAGCACGTTGTCCGAGGCTCCGGCACTTGTCGTGCTTGACAACCTCGAAACACCTTGGGAGCGGCAGCAGAGCGCTACGGAGAAGATACTGGCTCAGCTCGCGGCTATTCCCGGCGTGGCGCTTGTTGCATCCGTTCGCAGCGGTGATGCTCCGATCCGACCTCACTGGGGGACGCGCCTTGAGATCATCCGCCTAGGATCTGTTAGCGCTTGAAGGCGTTGTCTCCTGACGAAGGAGGCGACGGCGATGCTGACAGACGCACAATGGTTGACCCTGGAACCGCTGGTCGAGACGTGCCGACCGAGGGGCAAAACGCCGCCTCGTGATCTCCGACGTACGGTCGAGGCCATCCTCTGGCGCCATGCGAACGGGGCCAAGTGGCGCAGCATCCCGGCTGACCTCGGGCCGTGGTGGATGGCGGCCCAGACCTTCATCCGCTGGGCTCGGCTCGGGGTCTGGGAGCGGCTGCTGACGTTGGCGCAAGAGCGCGGCGTGCAGCTCGGCATGACGTTCCTGGATGGGACCAGCATCCGCGCCCACCAGAAGGCCGCGGGTGCGGCGCGAAAGGGGGATCTCCAGCGCAGCGAGACCACCGTGAAGCACTTGGCCGTTCTCGTGGCGGCTATGGAACGAAAGCCTGCGTGATCGCCGACGGTGCGGGACGGGCAGTCGCCTTCGCGCTGGCGCCCGGGCAGGCGCACGAGCTGCCCCACGCGGCGGCCCTGCTCGCCCGCCTGCCGGGTGTGCCGAAGTGGGTGGTCGGAGATCGCGGCTACACCAGCCATGCCTTCCGCACCCACATCTGGGACCTTGGGGCGCGGCCGGCGATCCCGCCGCAGCGGCACGAGGCCCCGGTGGCTTGCCCTACTTGGATCTACGTCAACCGCAACCGGGTCGA